>NZ_SIJA01000016.1:0-889 GCF_012062385.1 Methanocorpusculum sp. GPch4
ATATTAATATGGGGCTTTATGGAATATCTCTTGCAGCAGTTGGAATGTTATCAACTACTGGACTTACAGTAGCAGTTGATGCCTATGGCCCTATTGCAGATAATGCTGGTGGTATTGCTGAAATGTCTGGATTAGATCCAAGTGTTAGAAAAGTAACAGATAAACTAGATTCAGTTGGAAACACTACAGCAGCTATTGGAAAAGGATTTGCTATAGGTTCAGCAGCACTTACAGCATTAGCACTATTTGCATCTTATGCACAAGCAACTAATCTTACTGCAATCAACCTTTTAACACCTGTTACTTTAGTTGGTGTTTTAATAGGAGCGATGTTACCTTTCCTATTTGGAGCACTAACTATGGAATCAGTAGGAAAGGCTGCAAATGAAATGATTGAAGAGGTAAGACGTCAGTTTAAGACTATACCTGGAATTATGGAAGGCACAGGAAAGCCGGATTATAAAAAATGTGTTGATATATCAACAACAGCAGCATTAAAGGAAATGATGATTCCTGGAGTACTTGCAATAGTTGCACCGCTTGCAGTAGGAATGCTTCTAGGAGCTGAAGCTTTAGGAGGGCTTATTGGTGGAGCTGTAGCTTCTGGAGTTCTTATGGCTATAATGATGGCTAATGCTGGTGGAGCATGGGATAATGCTAAAAAGTACATTGAAGGTGGAGCTCATGGTGGAAAAGGTAGCGATGCTCATAAAGCAGCAGTAGTTGGAGATACAGTAGGAGATCCGTTCAAGGATACATCAGGTCCAGCTATGAATATTTTAATAAAATTAATGACTATAGTATCATTAGTATTTGCAACAGTTATAGCAAATAATGGTGGAATACTATTAAATCTTTTTAAATAGATAAGACATCAACTTTTCTAGGA
>NZ_SIJA01000017.1:0-451 GCF_012062385.1 Methanocorpusculum sp. GPch4
CATTAACGATGTGCATATGCTTATAACTCTGTTGGTTATACACATGTCTTCCCACTTTTTTGGGGGAATGCCTGATCACTTGCGGGTGCTTAATGAAAACTCTCACTTAAATTTTCTAATTGCACTCACTTGGACAATTGATGCTATCACATAGTTGACAAATACGATATGGCTAGATACATCTGCTTTGTTGGACTTGGACATTCCCTATGATTATCATGAATCTTGCGCCTTATACACAATAAAATGATCTGAAAGAAGTTAGCATACTATAAACATTCGACTCGTCTGGATCATCATCTTATGGCCTAGGCCATTTGAAGCTTTCAGTGAGGGTTTATAAATTATAAAGAGTCACTGAAATCTGCAAATAGCGATCACTTGGACAAAATAGGTAAGTCTAAGAGAGAATAGGATATCCGAAAAGCATTTGCAGAAAACCACTTGGACA
>NZ_SIJA01000018.1:0-12819 GCF_012062385.1 Methanocorpusculum sp. GPch4
AGAGGTTCCACCCGGACCCATTCCGAACCCGGCAGTTAAGCTCTCTTGCGTCGGTCATTGTACTGAGATATGCGAATTCTCGGGAACTGGTCAACGCTGCACCCCCCTTATTCTTTTGCAATAGTTTGTTTGTGTTTTTTTGTGTTGAGCGCAAGCTCTCATGTTTTGGTTGTCGTCCCTTCTTCTTTCGTCTTCTATCCGGATACCCCGGGGTATCCTGCATACAAGAAGAAAGAACGGGGGAATTATGCTGACATTATCCGCATATCTCATATCTTTATCAGGTATGAAACGATACATTATTGCATGCCAGACTTTGGAAACCCCTTTGCCGGATTAAAAGAAAACCGGAAACTCACACATGACGAACTGGTTCGCGCCATTCGCTTCATGATCGCAGCTGAATACGAAGCGATCCAGCTTTATCAGCAGCTAGCCGAATCAATAGACAACAAACTTGCGATCGAAGTCCTCGAAGACATCGCTGACGAAGAAAAAGTTCACGCTGGCGAGTTCCTCAGACTCCTCTATGAACTCGATCCAAAAGAATCTGACTTCTATCAGGAAGGCGCTGACGAAGTCGAAGAAGAGATCGAAAAACTCCGGGGCTGAACATCTCCCCTATCTCTTTTCGTAAACTATTATAACTCCCGTCGCCTATAAGTAAAAGCACTTTTTGTGCCTCAGTGGCCTAGCCCGGCATAGCGGCTGATTTGTAATCAGCAGGTCGCGAGTTCAAATCTCGCCTGAGGCTTCATTTTCATTATTTTACTGACCAGCTACATTCTGCAGATCATCCATCACTGCCGATCATCTCTCTTCTTTAACCGGCCGAATTATTCATCCTACCCTCCTCATCTCCGTCTTTACGTGAAATCAGCCGCTTCGCCAAGGATTTGTCTTATCTCTTCTGCGCGCAAAAAATAAACCTGTTTCTGCATTACTGCTTAGATGCCTTTATAAGAAATAAGTTTAAGAGTAGTTATCAACATTGGGTGACAACGCTTCGGCAATCACCTATGACTCCCCGGGGTGAACTATACTTGCTATCTGATATAGAAATTGCACAGCAGTGCAAAATGAAAAAGATCACTGAGATCGCCGCATCTCTGGATATTTCGCCGGACGAGCTCGAACTCTACGGCTCGTACAAAGCCAAACTGGCCGACTCTCTCGAGAAACGTCTGACAAATAAACCAAATGGCAAACTCATTCTGGTCACGGCTATCAACCCGACTCCTGCGGGAGAAGGAAAGACCACAACTACCGTCGGTCTCGGTCAGGCAATGCCGAAAATCGGTAAAAAAGCAGTGATTGCTTTACGTGAACCATCTTTAGGTCCCGTCTTCGGTGTCAAAGGCGGAGCTGCCGGCGGAGGATACTCACAGGTCGTGCCGATGGAAGACATTAATCTCCACTTCACCGGAGACTTCCATGCGATCACCAGCGCAAACAATCTCCTGTGCGCCATGATCGACAACCATATCCAGCAGGGCAATGCTCTCGATATTGACACGCGGCGCATTATCTTCAAACGCTGTCTGGATATGAACGACCGCGCTCTGCGAAACATCATCATCGGACTCGGCGGTCAGACCAACGGCGTTGTGCGTGAAGATCATTTCATGATCACGGTCGCGAGTGAAGTCATGGCGATCCTTTGTCTTGCAGATGATATTGACGATCTCAAAGAACGTTTAGGCAGGGTCATCTTCGGATACAGCAGAAAAGGTGTTCCCCTGTATGCCCGGGACCTCAAAGCTGTCGGAGCAATGGCTGCGCTTCTCAAAGACGCCATCAAACCAAACCTTGTCCAGACATTGGAAAACACCCCGTGTTTCATTCACGGCGGACCGTTTGCAAACATTGCTCACGGCTGTAACTCGGTTCGTGCGACGAAACTCTCGCTCAAAATGGCAGACTATGTCATCACAGAAGCTGGCTTCGGCTCCGACCTTGGTGCGGAAAAGTTCTTTGACATCAAATGCAGATACGCCGGCTTGACTCCCAACACCGTCGTCCTGGTGGCCACCGTCCGCGCTCTCAAATACAACGGCGGCGTAAAGAAAGAGGACACCACGATCCCGAACACAGCCGCACTGAAAGCAGGAATGGTCAACCTCGAAGCCCACATCCAGAACCTTCAGAAGTTCGGCGTCCCGGTCGTTGTGGCGATCAACCGTTTCTCCACCGATACTGATGAAGAACTATCACTCCTCAAAGAATTCTGCACGGCGCAGGGCGCAGAGTTCGCGATCTCCGAAGTTTTCGCCAAAGGCGGGGACGGAGGTATCGAACTCGCGAAAAAGGTCGCCGCCTCCTGTGAAAAACCGCAGAAGTTCCAGTATCTCTATGACCTGGATATGCCGATAAAAGAGAAGATCAGTATTCTGGCCACCCGGATCTACGGAGCAGACGATGTCGTCTACTCACCGGCAGCTGATGCGGCCATCAAAGATATCGAAGTTCTCGGAAGAAGCGGTCTTCCTATCTGCATGGCAAAGACCCAGTACTCGCTCTCAGATGACCCAAACAAACTGGGCCGTCCGAAAAACTTCAAGATCAGCGCTGCCTCCGTCCGTCTATGCAACGGCGCCGGATTCATCGTCGTCGAGACCGGCGACATCATGACTCTTCCGGGACTTCCTGCTGTGCCCGCGGCCTGCTCGATCGATGTTAACAATGACGGATATATATCCGGTCTCTTCTAATTTTTTATTGATAATATTTGCCTGTGCAGATCTGAGGTGTGATCTCTATCACCGAGGTCTGCATCACGGCGTTCTCCGGGATCAAAAGAGCGGCAAGATCCGGGGTATATTTTTCTACGATCGCCTGCAGGACATCACGCTTCCTCTGAATCTCCTCAACAAGAACGGCAGTGCCTTTCACCACCACGCTCTGGTAATCGGTGTTCACACTGCACGGTGATTTCGCATCGTCGCTGTACAAAAGCCCGTTCATCCTGTACACAGTAAAGCCTGCCCGCTGATTTCTGAGAATATTCCCGATTTTTTCCCCGGCGCTCAGCCCATGGATGCAGATCTTGTTGTTCAAATACACAAAATGCACCGGGACACAATACGGATATCCGTCCGCATCCAGAGTTCCAAGAACGCCGCTGGCAGCATTTTCAAGAAGAAATGCGATCTCTTCCTGCGATAACAGATGATCCTTCATTCTTTTCTGCATGATTCGGCTCCCGAGAACATCTCTTCAGAGACAGGCTCTCCGTATCTGTTGATCTCCCCGCGGTAGATTCTCGTGGAGGAGACCACTTTTCCGTCCTTTGCCATAACACACTGGATCTGATACAGGTCAACCATATTCTTCCCCATTTCCTTCCTCTTCGCATTGATGAGATTTCCTACCGGGAACGTCTCATGACTTACGACCAGTGCATCGAAGTCCTGGGTCAGGGCACTGCCGAACTGATCGAAGAGCTCCTCGATCTCATAGGTCGCTTCAAATTTTTTCGAGGCGATCCAGTTGGTCAGCTCTGCGAACCGAACTTCATAGCTTCTTACCGGATGCTGTTTTCGGGAAGCAAAAGAATCCGAGGATAATCCGATAACCACATGACCCCCCGGCCCTGCGGTCATAAATGCCCTTGTCAGGAGATGCTGATGTCCGATGTGCAGGGGGTCGAATGTTCCCCCGACCATCACCTTCATACGGCTGCCTCCGCCGGGGCGTTCCCGCGGAACCATGAGAAGATGATCCCGATCACGGCAAGTCCGGAACAGACGATCATCGAGATCTGCAGAGCCTGGACGAACTGCGGATACATGTCAGGTCCAAGCATATCCAGACCGCCGACAAAGACGGAGATCGCTGCCATGCAGACGGCCATCGAAAGGATCATCCCAAGCTGCCTCATCACCGCGACGATGCTCGATGCCGAGCTGTATTCTTTTTGCGGGACCGCGCTCATGATCGCATTGGTGTTCGGCGCCGAGAACAGAGCCGAACCAAGTCCGATGAATACCTGCGTGACCGCGATGTAGGAAACGGCCGAAGTGAGACCGAGTCCGGCAAGAAGAATGACTCCTATCGCCGAGAGAGCCATGCCGAAGGTAACGAGATACCGAGGGTCGAACCGGTCGGAAAGTTTTCCTGCGATCGGCGTCATAACTGCCTGGATGAGGGGCTGGAAAAAGATGATGAACCCTGCTTCCACTGCACTCAGCGCGCCCACCGACTGAAGATACAGACTTACCATATAGACCGAACCGTATGTGCAGCCGTAGTTCAGGAGCGCTGTATAAGACGAGCGTGCGAACCGTTTGTTTTTGAAGAACAGATCCACATGAAGGACCGGTTCTGCAACTTTGCGTTCGTACCACATGAAGATGACAATGAGGACTACTCCCGCTAGCGCGAGGAGCAGGGATCCCTGGTCGGTGATGGTGGAAAGCCCGTACATCGTGCAGAATATCGCAGCTGCATATAGGATCGTTCCTTTGATATCAAAGGATTTCCAGGGATTTTTGAACTCCTGCCTGAGAAATGCCGCCATGAGGAGTGCTGATATCAGGAGAAGCGGGATCATCAGCAGAAAAAGACTGCGCCATCCTGCATACTCGGTCAAAAATCCGCCGATGATAGGGCCGAGGGATGCGCCGACATAGACCATTGCCGTATTGACGCCGATAACCATACCGCGTTTATTTGCCGGATAGACCCGCGTCAGGATCGCAAGACCGGTTATCATCACAAATGCCGAGCCAACGCCGGCGACGATCCGCAAAAGGATCAGAGTTGCGTAATCCGGTGCAAATATCGAGAACAAACAGGAGATCCCGACGATGAGCGCCCCGATGATATAGGATTTTTTGTACCCGATCCGGTCAACAAGACGGGATGCCGGGACCAAAAGAATAGCTGTTGCCAGAATAAATGCCGTGCTCATCCACCCGAGATCTCGCGCCGATACGCCAAACTCAAGTCCGATCGCCGGAAGGGCAAGGATGACCATCGTTGCGATCATCGGGTTGAGGAACGATCCCATTGATGTTGCGAAGAGAATCATTCTCCGTTCCTGAATACTCATTTCTGTCACTCTTCACCTCTGCAGATATATGATTGGCAGTTATGCCTGATTATGCATTTCATACAGTCGGGCTTTTTTGCGGTGCAGACCGCCCTTCCATGGCTTATCAGAAGAAAGTTGATCTTACTCCACCACTTTTTTGAAAACAGGGTCATAAGATCAGTCTCGATTTTATCAGGGTCGGTGTGTTGGGTAAACCCGATCTTCTTCGCGAGCCTTCTAACATGCGTGTCAACAGCGATGCCGCAGGCGTCATGAAATCCGTGATTGGTGACGATGTTGGCGGTTTTTCTTCCAACACCGGGGAGGGTGATCAGTTCCGGTATCGTTTTTGGAACGACACCGCCGAACTTTTCTTCCAGCATTTTTGCCGCGCCGATGATGTTTTTGGTTTTCGCCCGGTAAAACCCGGCAGAGTGAATGATCCGCTCCACATCTGCGGGATCTGCACATGAAAGAGCGGCAGCATCCGGATATGCGGAAAAAAGCTCATCGCGCAGACCGTTGATGGTGCGGTCGGTCGTCTGCGCCGAGAGGATGGTCATGATAAGCAGTTCAAAAGGGTTTCTGAATTTCAGGAAGTTCATATCATCCGCATCACAGGGATACTGGCGGTACAACTCTTCGAGAATGGATTCTGCAGTTTGCTGATTCATAAAAAAATGGGGTGGCCCAGATTCGAACTGGGGTCAAAGCGTCCCAAACGCTCTAGGATGGACCAGGCTACCCTACCACCCCCCTGTTGCCCAATACTATTAGTGTTCTTCCTTAAAAAGTGATGTGTATGGTGCTTTGCGGATCCTGATCTGATGATATTTATACGATCGGGAAGCGGATCATCGTCTCGCCGACGACGGTCCCGGCAAATTCGCCATTGAGGAGGGCTTTTTCGATGAGTTCGGGTTTTCGTCCGTCAATCACAACAAGAGGGATGCAGCTTCGTTCGGTGATCTTCGCTGCAACGAGGTCGATGACCATATTGGATCCGGCGCACATTTTTTCTTTCATGATCAGATCGATAAGTCCCTGGGGACTCAGGAGATCATGCTTCTTTGCTGTTCTATCCTTCTTCGGGTCTGCGGTATATATTCCGTCGATCGCGGTCATATTGATCATCATTGAGGCCCCGACTTCTTCAGCTAATACTGCTGCCACGGCGTCGGTGGTCTGACCGGGTGTAACTCCGCCCATCACCACGATCTTTCCGGAAATGGCTGCGGTCTTTGCTTCGCGGTAGGATTCGGCAACGACCGGATAGGCATAATCTTTGAGAGCGCCGATAAGAAGCGCGGCATTGATCCGGGTGACCTGGATCCCGATCTCATCTGATGAGGCTTCGTCCAGCCCGATATCCCTGCAGGCATCGATGTATCTCCGTGCTTCTCCTCCTCCGCCGACTACGGCAAAGATCTGGATGCCGGCTTTGGTGAGGTGTATCAGTGATTCAGCCCATTCTTTCAGGCGATGCGCGTCAAGTGACGGTACTAGGACCGATCCTCCTACTGAAATAACAACCCTCGTCATAAATTGTCCTAGTTATGTGTTCCTTCCCGACATATATGTAGTGTGTGTTCAGAGAGCTGCAGGAACGTCTGTTGTGAAAGAATTCGATTCACGTAAAAAAATATATCGGGAGTGTCACTCTGCGAGGATCAGAACGCGCCAGATCTGTCCGCCGAACTCAAGAGTATCCCAGACAACGGTTTTGTGAACAGATTCATTCGCCCCGGTTTTTTGGTAGGTATATTCCGTTGTGCCGGGTTTTTCCAGGCATACTTCCAAAGCTGCTGCTTTGACATCTTCGGGGTAAGACGGATCGGTCAGGATATTTTTGCCCCGTTCGCCCAGGTCATAATCATATATCTGGTTGCCGTCGGTCTGGAGAACGCAGAGATGATAGCCGTATTTCTCGAAGAGATGCCGTTCGATGCCGCCAAAAAGTTTTGAGCTGTCGAATGACATGGAGATGTATCCTTTCCATTTTCCTTCAGCATAGACCGGTGCTGAGAGGACCGAGGCGTTTGTTCCGTCGTCAAGATGCAGATATTTTGTCAGGGCGACCGTTTTTCCGCTGTAGTAGGCTTCGTTGGTTCCGTATGAGCTCTGATCCGACCCTACAGAAGAGCGGATGATATCGGGATAGACGGAGACGACGATCATATTTTCGTCTGCATACAGGATCGTCTGGGCGAGCGGGGATCTCTGATACAGATCGGCAAGCACCTGTTTAGACGTATCCGCATCTGTTTTGCCGCCGGCGATCTCTTCGCCCGCCTGGATCATATACTCTGCGTTTTCGCTCAGTGAATGGTTCGTCAGGGATACTGCTTCGGATACTGCTTTTTTCTGTGATGTTTCCTGTGTGTCGACACAGCCTGCAGAGATGACCGCAGTACAGATAAAAAGTCCGATGATCAGGAGATGCAGGAGTCGCATGCGCTATTTTATGCAAGGTGCAGAGAAAAGAGTTTCGAAAAACGTGGGGTCGGTGAGATTTGAACTCACGATCGACGGGTCTCTCCGACAAGCGAACATGTTCAAGAGCAGTGATTAGATCAGTGCTCCAGCGGGTCATCATCAAATCAGTAGACCCGATAGTTCATCATACGCTAAGACCGCTGGAGCCCGTCGCCATTCCGGACTAGGCCACGACCCCGCCAGCTTTCTTATACAAATTCAGCGTATAGCAATTTAAGCGTTGTGTTTCCTGATCGGAGCCTTAGATTTGGGTGATGAAGATGATGACGAGGAATACTGCCATCACGATGATGAAGATCAGAAGGTAGAGGAGATCGTGTTTTGTGTCGGCAGCCGCTTTCTGCTGAACTGGCACGCGGATGATCTCTTCTTCGATCTCTTTGTAGGGATGTTCCTTTTCCAGCCGTTCAAACTCGACACGCTCTTCTTCGGTGAAATCCGGATCATGTTCCAGCTTCTCGTTCACGATTATGTAATTGTCTCTCACAAACCTTATTGTATCTGCCGGTCTATCTGATTTTGATGGTTAAACTCGGTGAAAATTTTAAACCGGAGGCGAAGTATACTTCGTATCTGGCGCTTGCAAGCGTAGCGGCAGTTATTCTTATCTGGGCATGCTGTGTTGGCTGGGTCTATTTCGTTGCATTGGGAGAGCCGGTTTTTGTTCTGATCGGTCAGATCTCTCTTGGAGTTCTCGCTGGAATCGTGATCTTCGTTCTGATCTGGTCGCGTCTGTATTATGTCTCGGTCGTGTATCACCTGAATGATACGGAGATGACCTGGAAACGCGGTGTCTGGTTTAGAAAAACCGGAATCGTTCCCTATAACCGCATCACGAATGTGGATATCGTTCAGGGTCCGGTCATGCGGATGTTCGGGATCTCGAATTTAAAGATCGAGACTGCCGGCGGAAACGCAGGAAAGAGCTCGGCCGAGATCCAGCTGGAAGGCATCGCCGATCCCGAACCACTCCGTGCAATGATCATGGATTTTGTTCGCGGCAATGCTCCAAGTCCTGCGGCGACCGGTGTGGATTTCGGCAGACGTTCTGCTCCTGCAGATATGCAGGCACTTCTTGCCGAAGTCACGGCAATTCGAAAGCTTCTGGAAGCAGAGAGAAAATAATCTCGGCTAACCTCCGTATCACAGAGCTGTCCGATCATGCTCTCCCTTTTTTTTCAAAAATGCCCCTGACGAAACCCTTTTTACCCTATCTGCCTAAATACAAAGTATGTGTAACGTAAAAGGTACCAAAACCGAAGCAAACCTCCAGACCGCGTTTGCCGGTGAGTCACAGGCACGAAACAAGTACAACTATTATGCCTCTCAGGCACGAAAAGAGGGATATAACCAGATCGCCGATATCTTCGAAGAGACCGCAAACAACGAAAAAGAGCACGCAAAACTCTGGTTCAAGCTTCTCCACGGCGGCGCAGTGCCCGATACAATTGCAAACCTCAAAGACGCGGCAGACGGTGAAAAGTATGAATGGTCTGACATGTATGCAGGATTTGCCAAAGATGCCGCGCAGGAAGGCTTCCCGGAACTTGCAAAACTTTTCGCCGGCGTCGCCATAATCGAAAAATCCCATGAGGAACGGTACAGAAAACTGCTTGCCAACATCGAGCTCGGCAAAGTTTTCGCCCGCCCGGAGAAACAGCAGTGGCACTGCGCAAACTGCGGTCACATCTATACCGGCGAGAAAGCTCCTGAGGAGTGCCCGGTCTGCAAACACCCGCAGGCATACTTTGAGATCAGAAAAACCAACTACTGAACCTTTCCCCTCTCTTTTTTCGCGCTCCTTACCGGATCGGATCGTTATAAAAGCTGATCAAAAAAAGGAACTGATATTCAGAACCCGAATATCAGTGACAAAATAATGTATGCCAGGAATGAAACCGCCGCCGCACACGGGATCGTAATGATCCAGGCAGTTACCATCTGACGAACAGTTCCCCAGTTTACTGCCCCGACACCGCGTGTCATCCCGGTACCCATGATCGTTCCGCTCGCTACATGCGTCGTTGAGACAGGAACTCCAAACGATGTCATAAAAGACAAAACGGCTCCGCCGGAAACTGCCGCGGAAAAGCCCTGATACGGCAGGATCCTCGTGATCCCTGATCCCATTTTTTTTATGACACGCCAGCCCCCTGACATGATTCCTGCGGCGATCGCAAAGCCTGAAAGAAGGATCACCCAGAGGGGAAGCTCTCCGTTCGAAGCAACAAGCCCCGTCGAGATCAAAATCGCGAGAATGATACCCATCGCATTCTGGGCATCGTTTCCGCCAAGACTCGCCGCCTGGAACCCGGACGCCAGAACCTGCGCCCGCTGAAACCATTTGTTCAGCAGCATAGGGTGCGAGGAACGCTTCGCCGTGATCCGGGTTAAGATCGTCGTAAACGCATATGAAACGAGCAGCCCGAGGATCGGTGATACACAGATGAACAAAAGAATCGCAATCAGCCCTGAAAAAACAAAAATCCCCAGCATCATCGCAATCGGAACTGCGATTATAGCCCCGACGCCCGCACCGATCATCAGAAACAGTTTTACCGAATCCTTAAAGATCAGTGCGATCATCGTCATCAGGGCTCCTCCAATGATCGCCCCAATGATCAGATAATAGACCATCCCAATCGCCATTTCCGCTGTCGGCCAGTTCACGACCGAAAGACCGCCGGCCGCCATCCCTGCACCCATCAGACCTCCCACAAGAGAATGCGAAGAAGAGACCGGGATGCCGTAGTTCGAACAGAAGTTCACCCAGAAAACAGCTCCGCAAAGGCCGATCAAAAGAAGAATGGGGGTGAAGATCTCCGGATTTACTATCCCTTTCCCAATAGTTTTCGCAACTGCGGTCGAGAAAATAAACGGGCCTGCAAAACAGCAGACCGATGCGAGCAGGATCGCATATCTCGGGGAAAGTGCGCGGGTCGCAACTACGGTTGCAACAACATTGGACGCATCGTTTCGCCCGTTCGAAAAGTTGAACGCGAGCGCGATGATGATCCCGAGAATAACAACAATAAACGTGACTGTATCCATGCTTTACTCACGTATGACGGATCAGGATCGCGGAAAATACATCGGAAACATCTTCGCATTTATCGGTTGCGATCTCCAGGTGTTCATAGATATCCTTGAGTTTGATGATATCGACCGGATCATTGGATTTGAACAGATTCCTGATCGCGTTGGAAAGGATCTCGTCCGCCACATTCTCGAGCCGGTTGATCTCGATGCAGCAGCCTTTGATCGTCTCGGTGTCTTTCAGCGTGCGAAGACCGCTGATGCCTGTTTTGATCTCATCTGCCGCCTGCCTGATGCATTTTGCAAACTCGATCATGAACTGATCCGTCTTTTTCACTTCATAGATGAGAAGCATTCGCGCCCCGTCATCGATGTAGTCGATCACATCATCCAGCGCGGTAACAAGCCGGGAGATCTCTTCGGGTTCAAAAGGAGTAATGAACGTCCGGTTCAGTTCATCATAGGCTCTGTGGGCGATCGCATCTCCCTGATGCTCGATCTCCTTCATCTTCCGGTATTTTTCCTCGATATTCGTATAGTCGGCAAATATATCGACAAGCAGCTCAGCCGCGGTGCAGACAACGGATGCCTGTTCTTCAAACAGTTCAAAAAAAATCTTGTCCTGCGGTACGATTATGCTTTTTAGACCCATCAGTTACCCCTGAGTAATACATACATTCGTCTGGCATCTTACATCAAGGTTATCATATATGAAATATAGGGAAGCTATATCCCCTATTGGTTGTTGAATGAAGTCTTTATACGCTCCCGACGCAAACACTACTGCAGAGATTATACCTATGTTCTTAATTGGTGAAGCACTCGTCGGCGATGGAGCGGAACTCGCTCACATCGACCTTATGATCGGAGATAAAAACGGCCCGGTCGGCATGTCATTCGCAAATGGTCTGACGCAGCTTTCTGCCGGTCACACTCCGCTCCTCGGCGTTATCCGCCCCAACCTCCTGCCAAAACCGGCAGTTCTGATCGTTCCGAAAGTAACGCTCAAACACACCGAGCAGGTTACCCAGATCTTTGGTCCCGCACAGGCGGCGGTTTCCAAAGCAATAGCAGATGCATTGGAAGACGGCGTCTTTGAGGGAATGGATGTTGAGGAAAACGTCATTGTTGCAAGTGTTTTCATCGACCCCTCGGCAAAAGACTTCAATAAACTCTACCGTTTCAACTATGGAGCAACGCGCCTCGCACTATCCCGCGCGCTTGACAAGTTCCCGGACGTAGCCACTGTTCTGAAAGAGAAGGACAGAGCAGCCCACGGCGTTATGGGATTCAAGGTCCAGCGTCTGTGGAACCCGCCGTACCTCCAGGTCGCTATGGATCTTGTCGATATGAAACAGGTCGAGCGTGTTTTGACCGGCGTTCCGCAGAACGATCACGTCATCTTCGAGGCAGGCACCCCGCTGATCAAACAGTTCGGTCTCAGTGTTATCAATGAGATCAGAAAGATCCGTCCGAACTGTTTCATCGTTGCCGATTTGAAGACCCTGGATACGGGCAATCTTGAGGCACGCATGGTCTCGAACGCCGGCGGAGATGCCGCAGTCGTTTCCGGTCTCGCTCCGGTCGAGACCATCGCAGCCTTCATCAAAGAGGCAAAGAAGTGCGGTATCTACGCGATCATCGATATGCTGAATGTCGAAGAGCCTGCAAAGCTTATCGCGTCCCTTGGCAAGATGGGCGGCGCGGCACTTCTCCCGCAGTATGTTGAGATGCACCGTGCGATCGATAAGGAATCGTGCGGCGATTACAGCTGGGGTGACATCATGAAGATTAAGGAAGTTGCAAAAACCTATAATGCAAAGATCCTTGTCGCGACTGCAGGCGGTATCCGTCAGCCGGTCGTGAAGAAAGCTCTCGCAGCAGGAGCAGATATCGTTGTTGTCGGCAGAGCGATCACCGCAAGCAAGGATATCAAGAATGCAGCAGAAAGCTTCCTTGAGGAACTCGATTCGGAAGAGATCGATCAGTTCCGTATCATGACCGATTTCTAAGCCGGTCATACCCGCGGCTTTTTGCCGCCAGTATATTTTTTTATCGTTTCTGTTTCTCCGAAAGACACGTATACGTCTTCAGAGATGATCCGTTCAAAACCTGAATTTGACAGTTAGTGGAAATGCCACATAATGAATGCCCCTAAGCATTTTTCAAAAGCCATGATAAACTCTCTCGCGAGTCACTTACTTTTCAGAATAAATCTTCAATGTATCACATATTTTTCTAATTATGGGGTG
>NZ_SIJA01000019.1:0-3952 GCF_012062385.1 Methanocorpusculum sp. GPch4
ATGAGGTACAGAGCACAGCCACACATATCGTGCTTGTCAGGTACAAGGACCACGGCACTTCGTTCATAGAACCACACAAAGACCTTAGGATGGTAGTGACGCCGTGAGGGACTTCATCTGCGATAAGATAAAAAAGATAAAGCCCTCAGGAATACGGAGGCTCTTCGATATTGCGAACGAGATCCAGGACGTGATATCCCTGGGTGTCGGCGAACCTGACTTCGACACCCCGTGGCACGTCAGGGAAGAGGGTATGTACGCGCTGCAAAAGGGCCGCACCTTTTACACCTCCAATGCCGGTCTTCCCGAGCTCAGAGAAGAAATATGCAAAAACATCAAAAGAAAATACGGGCTTGATTACGACAGCAAAAACGAGGTCGTTGTGACGATCGGCGGAAGCGAGGCTATAGACATTGCCTTAAGGGCTCTTCTGGATCCGGGTGATGAAGTGGTCTACCCGGAACCCTGCTTCGTTTCATACCAGCCATGCATTCTGCTCTCTGACGGAGTTCCCGTGCCGATACCGCTCAGCGCGGAGACAGAGTTCCGCCTGACACCGGAGAAACTTGAGGCCGCAATAACAGGAAAGACAAAGGCACTTCTTATGTCCTACCCAAGCAACCCTACCGGGGCCATAATGGAAAGGGAAGATCTTGAAAAGATCGCCGAAGTGGTGCTCAGGCACGACCTTATAGTGATAACGGACGAGATTTACAGCGAACTTTCTTATAAGGGAACTCACATCAGCATTGCAAATATGCCCGGCATGCAGGAAAGGACGATACTCATCAACGGGTTTTCAAAGGCCTATGCCATGACAGGGTGGCGTCTTGGGTATGCGCTGGCTCCTGCTCACATCATGGAATACTTGCTGAAGATACACCAGTTCGCCATAATGTCCGCTCCTACTGTCAGCCAGTACGCTGCCATATCTGCACTGAGAGACGGAGACAAGGATATTGAGATGATGAAGGCATCATACGACCAGAGAAGACGTTTCCTGATGGAATCGTTCAGGGAAATGGGGCTTCCCTGCTTTGAGCCGTACGGGGCTTTCTACGTCTTCCCCGACATATCGGAGTTTGGAATGACCTCGGAAGATTTCTGCACGGCATTGCTTAAGGCAGAAAACGTTGCCGTAGTCCCGGGATCGGCATTCGGTGAGTGCGGAGACAAACACGTCAGGATCTCATACGCCTACTCTGTTGACACGCTCAAAGAGGCGATGAAAAGGATGGCTCGCTTTATTGAAGGCCTGAGGCAATAACCCTTTTGATATTAAAATCATGGGAGCCGCGGACGTAATTCTGCGGCTCCCATGATTTATTCAACTGCCTGCAAGGTTTTGTCAGCGAAGTGCAGTTTCAGCTCCGGACCTCACAGAGTTGATGATCCGTTCGGTCTCTTCGTCGCTCATGTTGATGTTAAGCCCTGTCATTACCGCCCTGCTGAGTTTGGCTTCTATCGCTGCCATGGTTTCGGGGGCATAAGAAGGCGCCTTGGTGCCGAAGAAATCCTTTTCCCCCATCTCTTCAAGTGCCTTCCAGTGCTTTGCGTAGTGCCATGTGTTTTCGGATATTATACTGAAGCCGGTCCCGGTCTCCCCGGCTGCGCGCCTGAAATTCACAGCGGCCTCCGGTGAGGGCAGCATGAATATGAGATGAGAGGCTGTATCACCCTCGAGATCGTGCATTGGACGAACTTTTATCCCGGTATCTTTCACTGAATCAATGATCCTTTTCTTTGTCCTTCTTAATTTTTCGAGCGCTGCAGGCATCTTGTCCAGGGCGACCGATCCCAGCGCACCCTGAAGCTCGCTCAGCCTGTAATTTACTCCCAGGCCGAATTTGCCCTCTTCGCCGCGTTCGTGTTTCTTGCTGTGTACGTGTCCATGGTCATGGTAACAGTCCATTTTGAAATACAGGTCCTCATCGTCAGTGAGGATCAGTCCGCCCTCTCCGACTGTAAGTGTCTTATTGGGGTCAAAGCTCCAGGTCCCGCAATCCCCGATGGATCCCAGATATCTGCCTTTATAGGTACCCCCCACCACTTCGCATGCATCTTCGATAACAGGGATGCCATATTTTTTACCTATTTCGACAAATGCATCAACATCAGCCGCTGCACCGAACATGTGAACTGGGATCAAAGCCCCGGTCTTTTTCGTTATTAGTTTTTCGGCTGAAACAGGATCAAGACCCAGAGTCTCATCTATCTCCCCGAGGATCGGAACAGCTCCGCATGCAACGATAGCTTCAATTGTGGCGATAAAGGTAAAGGGAGAGGTTATGACCTCATCTCCCGGACCTACTCCTATTCCTTTGAGGGCTGTTATAAGTGCGGCAGTGCCGTTTGTAAGGGCAAGAGCATGCTTCGACCCGGTGATTTTTTTTGCTTTTTCTTCAAATTCCTCAACACGGTATATACCGCTCCTCACTGAGTGAGAACCGTACCTGTGTATCATTTTTCTTTCAATGACATCTGTCAGAACCCGAATTTCTTCAATTCCGAATATTTCTGTTCCTGCCATGATGATACCTCCCCGGTCATATAAATTTTTATAATTTTAGTTTGCGGTCATTTACCTGTAATTTTTATATAGGCACTTCTGACAAAATCCGGAGTTGCTTTCTCCCGCCAGTTGCTGCCAAAACAGCTCTGCCAGAGCTTCTCCATACCCAGAGCGGTCTTTGTCATTTTTTCAATGTCCTTTTCACCTATCCCATAGTCTGAAGCCCTCGGCACATGCATTTCGTTCGATTCAAGGAATTTCAGCGTATCAGCATATCCGTCAGGGTAAATATCCTCCAGTGCAAGCATCGAGATCGTGACAGCCACACTGTGAGGAAGAGTGGGAGAAGAATTGCTCAGTCCGTATGAAAGGGCATGTGCTGCTCCGACCCTCCCTCCGATGCTGCTGCTGCCCCCTAGGACAGAAGCCATCGCAGCCTTTATTGCCTTTGCCGTATCAAATCCGTCAATTTTTTGGGATAGAGAATCTCGTGCGAGCGTAAGCCCCTTTGACGCGTCGGCAAGCGCTTCTCCCGAGCTTGTATTGCTTTTTGTGATCTCGTAATGATGATAGTAACAGTCCATAAGGGTAAAGAACCTGTTGTATCTCCGGGCTCCTGCGGAGAGCTGCGGATCGATAAATGCGACGGCAGGCCCGACATATTTATTGTTTATGCCCAGTTTTTTTTCCGGCCCCCTCAGCACGGCTATGGGAGTTATTTCAGCCCCGGTACCGTTAAGCGTGGGAACGACCCATATATCAAGCCCTTTGTTCAATTCCATGTCATATCCCTGATATCCCGACGAGGGCCCCGGATTTGCGGTGCAGATCGCTGCCGCCTTCGTCAGATCCATTGTCGAACCGCCGCCCACTGCCACGATCAGGTCCGGTTGACCAGTCTCTGAGCCGATCAGATCTACAAGCCTGTCAACATCCTCTGTCCTGGGTTCAGAGGCCGACGCATCAAAAATGAAGGCTGGAGTCCTGCCGAAAAGGGGGATAAATGCCTCCTGATCCCTGAGGGAGCTGTCCAGGACATAAAAGGGTCTCCGTGACTCACTTTTTACTCTTTTTATCAAATCTCCGACTCCGTCGCCGGAACATACCACCTCTGTTGGGAAGCTTGTTCTCCACCAGGGTGAGGTATTTACAAAAGCCTTTATATCAGATGGAATTTTTTCCATGTTTCACCTCTCCTTAAGGTCTCTCTGATATCCCTGCACGGGACATCTCATCGCCGCGTCCGAAATGAAAGTTCAGTTGCCAATTTCGGACTGACAAGGCTCACTGGGATGTCTCGGGACTTCAGGGGCCGGAAAAGTATTCCTCTATTCTCAGCAGGTCGTTCGGGGTATCTATCTCGATAGTGTCGCGCTGCGTCACGATGCACCTTATGGAATGGCCTCTTTCAAGGACTCTGAGCATCTCAAGGCTCTCTGC
>NZ_SIJA01000020.1:0-1968 GCF_012062385.1 Methanocorpusculum sp. GPch4
CTCCTTGTTTAGCACGGATGACCGGGCTTTTATTATCTGTTGCGGCGTAATGCCGTGTTGTTCGTTGTATTTTATCTGCTTCTCCCGCCGGCGGTTAGTTTCATCGATAGTCGTTTGCATGCTGTCGGTTATTTTGTCGGCATAGAATATGACTTTCCCATTAACGTTTCGGGCGGCACGCCCCGCAGTTTGTGTCAGGGAACGATGCGACCGCAGAAAACCCTCCTTGTCGGCATCCAAGACAGCGACAAGTGAAACTTCGGGAAGATCCAATCCTTCGCGAAGCAGGTTGACCCCGATGAGCACATCAAAAATCCCGCTTCGGAGATCATCCATAATTTTCACGCGTTCGAGTGTTTCTACGTCGGAATGGATGTAGTTGCAACGTATATCGTGCTGCAAAAGGTAATCGGTCAGCTCTTCCGCCATGCGTTTGGTGAGTGTGGTTACGAGGACACGTTCGTTTTTTTCTACCCGCAGCTGAATCTCCTCCATCAAATCATCTACCTGGTTCAAACTCGGGCGCACATCAATGGGCGGGTCGAGTAATCCCGTCGGGCGGATCAGCTGGTCTACGACAATCCCTTCCGATTTTTCCAATTCATAATCGGCAGGAGTAGCGCTGACAAAAATGATTTCAGGCGTATGTGCTTCAAATTCCTCAAACGTAAGCGGGCGGTTATCTATGGCTGCAGGCAGGCGAAAACCGTATTCAACCAGGTTAAGCTTCCGCGAATGGTCACCGCCGTACATCGCCCGGATTTGAGGGATGGTCACGTGGCTTTCGTCGATAACGGTGAGGTAGTCTTCGGGAAAAAAGTCAAGCAGGCAGAAAGGCCGTGTTCCGGGCAAACGCCCGTCAAAATAGCGTGAATAATTCTCAATGCCCGAGCAATACCCAATCTCCTTGATCATTTCCACATCGTACGTAACACGTTCGTACAGGCGCTTGGCTTCAAGGGGTTTTCCGATAGACTGGAAAAACTCCACCTGTTTTCCCAGATCGATTTGGATTTCATCTATGGCGCGAAAAATCCGTTCTTTGGTAGTTACAAAAAGGTTGGCCGGAAAAATCCGGTAGGAGTTCAGGCGCTCGGTGGTCACTCCCGTGAGCGGGTCGACCGTTTCGATACTTTCTATTTCATCGCCCCAGAAGATTACGCGTACGATATAATCGTGGTATGCCAAAAAAACATCTACCGTATCCCCTTTCACGCGAAAATTTCCCCGGCTAAACTCGGCAGTTTCATCGCGCGAATACAAACTGTTTACAAGCAACCGCAAGAAATGATCCCGTTCCAGCAATTGTCCCTCGCTGATATCCACAGTCGTTTTGTTGAAATCCTCCGGATTTCCGATTCCGTAGAGGCAGGAGACCGACGAAACAACAATCACGTCGTTTCGTCCCGAGAGCAACGATGAAGTGGCTGCCAAACGCAATTTTTCAATTTCATCGTTAATGGACAGGTCTTTCTCAATGTAAGTGTCTGTAGTTGGAATATAAGCCTCGGGCTGGTAATAGTCGTAATAAGAGACGAAATACTCCACCGCATTATTCGGGAAAAAGCCTTTGAACTCACTGTACAGTTGTGCTGCCAGTGTCTTGTTGTGACTCAGCACCAACGTGGGTTTGTTCAATTGTGCTATCACGTTGGCAATGGTAAATGTTTTCCCCGAACCGGTAACTCCCAACAGTGTCTGATAAGGGATTTTCTGTCTGAGTCCCTCTATCAAAGCCTTTATGGCTTCCGGCTGATCGCCGGTAGGCCTGTATTCGGATGTAAGTTGGAAATGCATAGTCGTTATAAAACAACTTAATCCTCCATTTGTTTGATGCCGCTATATTTCTTACCGATCACTTCAGCCCGGATTGCTTGTCGCATCATGATCCTTTTTTACAATGTTTGGAAGCTCTAACCCAAAACCTTTTTTCTTGTCCAGTGCTTTTAGGTAGAAAGCCAGTAAAAG
>NZ_SIJA01000021.1:0-15826 GCF_012062385.1 Methanocorpusculum sp. GPch4
CCTCCCCCTCTCGGCTCGAAGCCCGGAGGCCCTGCGTCGGCAGGCCCGGAACTTCGCCCGGGCCCTGGAGGGCGACCCGGACCTGGGAGCGCTCTGCCACGCGGCGGGGTGCGGCCGATCCCACCTGCCCCACCGCCTGGCCCTGGTCTGCAAAGACCCGGCCGAGGCCGCGCGAGACCTGCGGGTCTGGGCCGACTCGGGAGAGATCCCGGCCCGGATGAGGCTGGGCCAGGCCCAGGAGCCGCCCCGGGTGGCCCTGCTCTTCTCGGGCCAGGGCTCCCAGCATGCCGGGATGGGCCGGGACCTCTTCGACTCCCAGCCGGTCTTCCGCTCGGCCCTGGAACGCTGCGCCGAACGACTCGACGCGCGGCTGCCCCGGCCCCTCCTGGAGATCATGTTCGAGAACCCCGAGGGCCTGCTGGACCAGACCCTGGGCACCCAGAGCGCCCTCTTCGCCTTCGAGTGGGCCCTGTGGGAGTTGTGGCGGGATTGGGGCCTGCAGCCGGCCGCCCTGCTGGGACACAGCGTGGGCGAGTTCGTGGCGGCCTGCGCCGCCGGAGTCTTCACCCTGGAGGAGGCCCTGGACCTGGTGTCCACCCGGGGGCGGCTCATGCAGACCCTCCCTCCGGGCAGCATGGCCGGAATCTGGGCCTCCGAGAGGCAGGTCCGGGAAGCGCTGAGCGGACTCCCCCAGACCCGGGGAGTCAGCGTGGCGGCCCTCAACTCGCCGCTGAACGTGGTGGTCTCCGGGCCTTCCGAGGGGGTCGAGGCCCTGTGCGAGCACTTCCTCGCCAGGGGAGTCCAGGCCACCCGGCTTCCGGTCTCGGGCGCCTTCCACTCGCCCGCCATGGAGCCGCTGCTGGAGGAGTTCAGGAAGCACCTCGCCAGGATCCCGGGCACGCCGCCCCGGAGACCCCTCTACTCCTCCCTGAGCGGAGCCCGGGTGGAGCGCGAGGTCTGCGAGCCCTCGTGGTGGGTGCGTCACATGCACGAGCCCGTGCGCTTCGGGGCCGGCTTGAAGTCCCTGGCCGGGGAGGGGGTGGACGCCTTCCTGGAGATCGGCCCCCAACCGGTCCTGCTGGGGATGGGTGCCGTGAACCTGCTGGGAAGCTCCCACCTGTGGCTCCCCTCGATCCGCCCGGGCGAACCCGAGTGGCGGACCCTCCTGGAGAGCCTGGCAACCCTGTACGTCCGCGGGGCCAAGGTGGACTGGAAGGCCTTCGACCGCCCCTACCACCTGCCCGCCACGAACGCCCCGACCTACCCCTGGGAGCCGGAGCGCCACTGGTTCGAGGCCCCGCGGCCGCCGGATGCCGGCCACTTCCTGGTCTCGACCTGGAAGGAGATCCGCCCGCTGCCCCCATGCGGGCCGGAGACCTGGCAGGTCCTGGACGACGGGACGGGCCTGGCGGGAACGCTGGAGGCCGCTCTTCGAGCTCGAGGCCACCAGACCGGGGCCGGGGCCCGGAACCTGGTCCTCCTGTACACCGGGGAGTCCCCTCCAGGCCTGGACCTGCCCGGGCTGGTCGAACGCCATTGCCGCCGCCTGCTGGAGACGGTCCAGGCTCGGGGCCCACAGCGGCTCTGGCTCCTGACCCGGGGCGCCTGCTCGACCGGCGACGAAGGCGTCCGGCTGGATCTGGCGCCCCTGTGGGGCATGGCGCGGGTGATCCGTCTGGAGCACCCCGAGCTGCGCTGCACCCGGCTGGACCTGCCCCCATTGCCGCTTCCCGAGGAGGCCGAGCGCCTGGCCGAGGTCCTCCTGGGCGCGGGAAGCGAGGACGAGCTGGCCCTGCGCGGCCAGGCCCTCCTGGCGGCCCGCATCCAGGCCGCTCCCCCTCCCCCCGGCGCCGCGCCCACCTTCGAAGCCGGCGCCTGCTACCTGATCACGGGGGGGACAGGCGGCCTGGGGCTGGCCCTGGCCCGCTGGATGGTCCGGCAAGGGGCGCGGCACCTGGTCCTGGTCTCGCGACGAGGCGCCCCGGATCCCGTGCAGGCGCAGGCAATCCGGGAGATGGAGGGCGCTGGAGCCCGGGTCCAGGTGGAAGCCCTGGACGTGGCCGACCGCCTCGCCATGGCCCGCCTCTTGAGCGGAATCCGGACCCGAGGCCCCCTGCGCGGCGTCTTCCACGCCGCGGGGGTGGCCGACGTGGGCCTGATGGTGGACCAGGATCCCGAGCGCCTGGCCCGGGTCCTGCGCCCCAAGGTGGCCGGAGGCTGGAACCTCCACGAGCTGACCCAGGGCGATCCCCTGGACTGGTTCGTGCTCTACTCCTCGGTCGGGAGCCTCCTGAGCTCCCCGGGTCAGGCCACCTACGCCGCGGCCAACGCCTTCCTGGACGGGCTGGCGGCCTTCCGCAGGAAGGCGGGACTGCCGGTGACCTGCGTCAACTGGACGGCCTTCGAGGACGGAGGGATGTCCCTGGGCGAGAACCTCGAGCGCTTTCATGAGACCGGGATGGGCACCCTGAAGGCCGAGGAGGGAACCCGGATCCTGGGCCGACTGATGGCGGCCGGAACGCCGGCGAGCATGGTCGTCCCCCTGGACCTGAACCGCTGGCTGGACTACTACCCCCAATGGCAGGGCAGTTCGCTTCTGGCCGATCTGGCCGGAGGCCGCCCCATGCCCGCCCGGGGCGGCCTCCGGGGGCGCCTGGAGGGCCTGGACCCCGCGGCGCTCCGAGAGGCGCTCCGGGCCGAAGTCCTGGCCCGCACGGCCCGCTGCCTGGGCCTGCAGGGCCCCGAGACCCTCGCCCTCCGAGGCTCCTTCCAGGACCAGGGCCTGGACTCGCTGATGGCCGTCGAGTTGCGAAACGGGTTGGAGAAGGACCTGGACCTGGGGCTGCCGGTCACCCTGGTCTTCGACCACCCCACCCCGGAAAGACTGGCCCTGCATCTTTCCGAATCGCTTCTGCCCGCCCCGGCCGAGCCTTCGGGCCCTGCCTCGCCCCCGGCAGTCCGCCTGGAATCCAAACCGGAGCCAGCGCCCACCGGGTCCGCCTCAGAGGCCCCCTTCCCGGCCTTCCGGGAGACCTCCCAGGTGGACCCGCCCTGCGAGTCCCCCGAGGCCATCGCGGTGATCGGCCTGGGCTGCCGCTTCCCTGGAGGGGGCCACGGCCCCGAGGCCTTCTGGGAACTCCTGGCCGAGGGGCGCGACGCCATCACGACGGTTCCCCCCGAGCGTTGGGAGGCCCAGGCCTGGTGGTCTCCCGAGCCGGGAACGCCCGGTCGGATGATCAGCCCCTGCGGCGGCTTCCTGCCCGGACCCGACCTCTTCGATGCCGAGTTCTTCGGCATCCCGCCCCGCGAGGCCCGGGCCATGGATCCCCAGCAGCGCCTCCTCCTGGAGACCGCCTGGGAAGCCCTCGAGCATGCCGGCATCGCCCCCTCCCGACTGGAAGGCAGCGCCACGGGAGTCTTCGTCGGGGTCTGCTCTCACGACTACGAGGCCCTCTTCGGCGGCCTCGAGGAACTGGACGCCTGGGCCGGGACGGGCCTCCAGGCCAGCGTGACCGCCGGGCGGCTCTCCTATGTGCTGGGCCTGCGCGGTCCAAGCCTGGTCCTGGACACGGCCTGCTCCTCCAGCCTGGTGGCCGTGCACCTGGCGGCCATGAGCCTGAAGTCGGGCGAGTGCGACCTGGCCCTGGCGGGGGGCGTGAACCTGGTCCTCTCGCCGGCCGGAAGCGTCGTCCACTCCCAGACCCACGCCATGGCGCCCGACGGACGCTGCAAGGCCTTCGACCTGGCCGCCGACGGCTTCGTTCGCAGCGACGGGTGCGGGTTGGTGGTCCTCAAGAGGCTGTCGGCCGCCCGTCGGGATGGCGACCGGATCCTGGCCCTGATCCGGGGCAGCGCGACCAACCAGGACGGCCGCAGCAACGGCCTGACGGCGCCTCACGGGCCCGCCCAGGAGGAGGTGATCCACCAGGCCCTCACCCGCGCGGGGATCCCGGCTTCCCGGGTGGGCTTCGTCGAGGCCCACGGCACGGGAACGGCCCTGGGAGATCCCATCGAGTTGCGGGCCCTGGGCCGGGCGATCGGTCGGGAGCGTTCCGAGCGGGGGCTTCGGGTCGGGGCCGTGAAGAGCAACCTGGGCCACCCCGAGGGAGCCGCCGGCGTGGCCGGACTGACCAAGGCGGTGCTGGCCCTGCGCCATCGCGCCATCCCCCCCAACCTGCACCTGGTCCGGCCGACCCCCCACGTGGACTGGGAAGGGTTGCACCTGCACGTTCCCACCGCCCTGGAGCCCTGGACCGAGGGGCTCCCCCGCGTGGCCGGGGTCAGCGCCTTCGGGATCTCCGGCACCAACGCCCACGTGGTGCTCGAAGAAGCCCCCGAGGAGACCTTCCCGGCAGACCCTCGGGTCTTCCACCTGCTTCCCCTCTCGGCCCGCACCCCGGAGGCGCTCCAGGAGCTCCTGGCCCTCTACGCCCGACACCTCCGGGCCCATCCCGAGGTGCCGCTGGGGGCCACCTGCCGGACCGCGGCGGTCGGTCGCGACCACTTCGCCTGGCGGGTGGCACTGGTGGCCGCCTCGCTGGCCGAGATGCTGGCGAAGCTCGAGGCCCTGGCCTCCAGCCCGCCCCCGAGCGGGAGCCAGGGGACCTCGGTCCTTTCGATCGGCTTTGCCCCCCCAGACGAGGCCAGGGCCTGGGACCGGACCTGGCTCCAGCCCCCCGAGGGCCTGGACCGGGAGGCCCTGGAGGAGCTGGCCGGACTCTACAGCGCCGGAGCCACGGTGGACTGGGTGGGCCTGCATCGCCCCTTCCCCGGCCCCCGGGTGGACCTGCCCACCTACCCCTTCCAGCGCCGCTCCTTCTGGATCGGAAGACCCCACCAGGCGGCTGCGCCGACCACTCCGACGGGGAAGGAGCGCTTCTTCGAGGTGGCCTGGCGCCCGATTCCCGAGCCCCCGGGGCAGAGCCTGGAGGGCTGCTGGGCCGTGTTGGGAACCGGCACGGCCGAGGTGGCGGAGGCGCTCAGAAACGCGGGGGCCGAGGTGCTTTGCGCCGACTCGGCGCGCCTCCCCGAGGAATGGTTGCACCAGCACGACCTTCGAGGGGTGATCCTGCTCGCGAGCGAGACTCCCTCGGATCCGGTTCCGCCGCACTCCGAGCCCTGCCGGCAGGCCCTGGCCCTGATCCAGGCCCTGGCGCGCCATCCCTGGCCGGGTCAGCCCCCCGGGCTCTGGCTGGTCACCCGGGGAGCCTGTCCGCTGCCGGGCGAAATCCCCGACCTGGCCCAGGCCCCGCTTTGGGGGCTGGGACGCTCGGCCATGCTGGAACATCCGGAGCTGGACTGCCGCCTGGTGGACCTGGAACCCGGGTCGCCCCCGGCGACCCTGCTGGCCGAACTCTGTGCCCGGGACGCCGAGAACCAGGTCGCCTGGCGCGGGGAGCGCCGGCTGGCGGCTCGGCTGGTCCGCTCCGAAGTGGCTGGGGCCCCTGCCAGGCTGCGCCCGGACGCCACCTACCTCCTGACGGGAGGCCTGGGCGCCCTGGGGCTGGCCGTAGCCCGGCGTTTCGTCGAGCGCGGAGCCCGGCACCTGGTGCTGGTGGGACGCCACGCTCCCTCCCAGTCGGCCCTCGGCGCGCTGGCCGAGATGCGGGCCCACGGCGCCGAGGTGCGAATCCTGCAAGCCGACGTGGCCGACCCGGTCCAGGTCGAGACCCTCTTCGCCACCATGGCGGACTCCATGCCCACCCTGAAGGGCCTGATCCACGCCGCCGGAGTCCTGGACGACGGGGTGCTGAGCGAGCTGAAGCCCGACCGCCTGGAACGGGTCCTGGCCCCCAAGCTCCAGGGGGCCTGGAACCTGCACCAGGCCTCCCTCCCCCTGGACCTGGACTTCTTCGTCCTCTTCAGTTCGGTGGCGGGGGTCCTGGGAAGCGCCGGGCAGGGCAACTACGCGGCCGCCAACTCCGGACTGGGCGCCCTGGCCGCCCTGCGCAGGGCCCGGGGCCTTCCCGCCCTCTCGCTGGACTGGGGCCCTTGGCAGGCCGGCATGGGGGCCACCCTGAACGCCACCTACCGACAGCGGCTGACGCAGGAAGGCCTGGGAATCCTGGAAGTCGAGGAGGGCCTGGCGGCCCTGGAGGAGCTGCTGGGAGCCCAGGGGCACCGGGTGGTCATGCCGGTGGACTGGGAAGCGCTGCGCTCCCGCGGCCAGGGCCCGATCTCCCCACTGGTCCGCGAACTGGTCCCCTGGCGAGAGTCCAAGGACCGTCCGCCTCCGGAACAGGCCGGGAGCGAAGCGGCGGGCATCGAGAGCCTGCAGGACATGGTCCGAAACCATGCCGCCCGGGCCCTGGGGGTGACCCCGGAGGAGCTGGGCTGGGAGCGTCCCCTCCGGGAATTCGGCCTGGACTCGCTGATGGCCCTGGAGCTGCGCAACTCCCTGGCCCGGGTCACCCGGCGCAACCTGCCCGCCACCCTGGCCTTCGACCATCCCACGCTGAAGGAGATGGCCGGATTCCTGGCCGGGCCTGGAGTGGCCGCGCCCGCGAAGGCCCCCTCCCCGACCCGCCCGGCCCCGCTGGTCGAGCCGGAAGACGGGATCGCCCTGATCGGCATCGGGTGTCGCTTCCCCGGGGGGATCCAGGGCCCCGAGAGCTTCTGGCAGGCCCTCCTGGAGGGAAGGGACGCCATCACCGAGGTGCCCCCCGACCGCTGGGATGTGGAGGCCTTCTACGATCCCAGCCCGGGCCTGCCGGGGAAGGCCACCTCCAGGTGGGGGGGCTTCCTCTCGCAGATCGACCACTTCGACGCAGCCTTCTTCGGCATCCCGCCCTTCCAGGCCGAGCGCATGGATCCCCAGCAGCGACTGTTGCTGGAGGTGAGCTGGGAGGCCCTGGAGCGGGCCGGCCTTCCCCCCGAGGGGCTGGTCGGGACCCAGACCGGGGTCTTCGTCGGGCTGACCGAACAGGAGTACGGCCGGCTCCACCTGCGCCAGGCCCAGGACCTGGACGCCTGGTCCACCGGCGGGAACTCGGCCGCCATGGCCTCGGGCCGACTCTCGCTGCAGTTGGGCCTGCAAGGGCCGAGCATGACCCTGGACACGGCCTGCTCCTCCTCGCTGGTGGCCGTCCACCTGGCCATGGCCAGCCTGCGCTCCGGCGAGAGCGACCTGGCCCTGGCCGGCGGCGTGACCCTGATGCTGACCCCGGCGGTCAACGTGGCCGCCAGCCAGTCCCGCCTGCTGGCCTCGGATGGCCGCTGCAAGCCCTTTGACGCCCTGGCCGACGGCCTGGTCTGGTCGGAGGGGTGCGGGATGGTGGTCCTCAAGCGCCTGGCCGAAGCCCGGCGGGACCAGGATCCCATCCTGGCCGTCCTGCGCGGCTCGGCGATCAACCAGGACGGGCGGGCCGGCGGCCTGAACGGACCCGCCCTGGAGGCCGTGGTCCGACGCGCCCTGCACCAGGCTCGGGTGGAGCCGGGTCAGGTCGGGATGGTGGAGGCCTTCGGGCTGGGGCTGCCCCTGGCCGACGCCCTCGAGGCCCGGGCCCTGGGCGCCGTGCTGGCCCAGGGGCGAAGCCCGGGAACCCCCGCCTGGGTGGGCTCGGTGAAGAGCAACTTCGGCCACACCATGGCCGCCTCGGGAGTGGCCGGCCTGATCAAGGCCGCCCTGGCCGTCTGCCACGGCCTGATTCCGGCCAGCCTCCACTGCGCCCGACCCACACCCCACGTGGAGTGGGAGTCGCTTCCCCTGCGCGTGGCCACCCGCCAGGAGCCCTGGCCGGAGTCCGAAGGGGGGCGCGTGGCGGGAGTCAGCGCCTTCGGGAATAGCGGGACCAACGTCCATGTGGTCCTGACCCAGCCCCCCCCCGAGGACGAGCCGGGGACCTCCGACGACCAGGGCACGGAGCACCTGCTGCTGGTCTCGGCCCGGACCCCTGAAGCCCTGCGAGAGATGGCCGCCCGCCTGGCGGACCACCTGCAGGCGCACCCTTCCCTGCATCTGCCCGACGTGGCCTGGACCCTGGCGGTGGGGCGCACCCACTTCGCAGAGCGCCTGGCCCTCTCCGGCTCGAACCCGGCCGAGATCGCCCGGAGCCTGCGGGCCTTCGCCGACGGGGGCGGCGCCCCCGAACCGGTCTCTTCCACGGCGGCTTGCGAAGTGGCCCGAGCCTGGCTGGGGGGCGGCCGGCTCGACCCCGCGGCCCCGGGTCACCCCCGCCCGGCCCGGCGGGTGGACCTGCCCACCCATCCCTTCCAGGGAAAGCGCTTCTGGATGGAGGGATCCTGAATCCGGAGCCGAGCCGGAGGGGACCTGGGCCTCAGCTCCAGGGGGCGAGGCTGGCGTGGGTGGCGTGCTGGGACAGGGGGGTCACGCGCAGGCCCCGACGGGCCAGTTCGCAGACCAGGAGCTCGGCCGTCCGCCCTCCCTCGACGAAGACCACGCTGCCCTCGGAGACGGTCTCGGCGAGGCGGGTGACTCCCGCCGGGTCCTTCAGGTGAAGCGGTTCCTGGCGCAGGACCCGATAGCCCTTCCGCTCCAGGTGACTCCCGGTTTCAGGGGCCTCCGAGTACACCGCCTGGAGCTGGATGTGACGACTCCGGCCCAACTCCACTCGCAGCGATTCCAGCGCCGAATCCGAGGTTCCGGGATGCACCAGGGCGCCCACCTCCTCGCCGCTGCGGGCCAGGTTCTCGACCACCCGCGCGTTCTCGAGGTCCTGGACCTCCAGAAGGATCGTGGCGGTCCCGTGATGGGCCTGAAGGACCTGGCGCAGGGAAGGATCGTCGCCGTGTCCCGCGGGTTCGGCCACCACCAGGGCCACGGAGGCGGTGGCCGGGCTCAGAAACGAGTGGCCGAAGAAACCTCCCAGGAAGGCCAGGAGGACCACGGCCGCAGCGGCCACCCGCGGGAGGAGCCGACGAGAAGCCGGCCTCGGCCTGGCGGGCGCAACCGGGCAGGCCTCCACCTGATGGAGCATCCCCTCGGCCAGGCTGGCCAGCAGCGGCTCCAATCCCGAGGAGTGGGTAAGAAGCCGGCGGTCCAGCCAGGACAGGGCCCGATGGGCGTCACAGGCCTCCGGGGCAGGCGCCTTGCGGGCGTCGGCGGCCGCCCAGGCGTACAGGCGAACCAGCCAGGGGACCAGGGCCAGCAGGAACAAGTTGTGCAGGATCGGCCGATCCGTGGCGGGCCACTTGCGGAAGAGCAGGGCATGGAGGTATCGAACGATCTCCTGCTCGAGTTCGGGCGGACCGGGCAGGTCGAGTTGAGCGAGCAGGAAATCCGTGTCCCCTCTCCACCCGAACCGATGCAGATGCACCTCCTCGCCGAAGAGGAGGGCACGGGAGAGGGCGGGGGCCTCCTCGGGCGCCGGGGCCTCGATCGTGCCCACCAAGGCCGCCAGCGCATAAGGTCGCAACACCAGCAGGCCCGGTTCGAGATCCCCCGAGCCGGGAAGTGCCCCCTTCAGGCCGCGGCAGAACTCCTGCAGACGTCGGAAGAGTGCCCGGGCCGGGTCGGGGCTGACCACGTCCCGCCAGAGCCCCTCCTCCAGGAGAAGGTACTCCCGCCATTCCAAGGTCCGCCCCGCGCCGGCCTGCAAAGGCCGGAAGCCCACCCGAGGGCAGGGAACTGCCCGGGTCTTCAGCCACTCCTTCCACTCCGGCAGAGGGCGGCCGTGACTTCGCTGAACGGCCGGACAACAGAAGGAGACCCCCACCAGCAGGGCCTCCGGGGTCTGGATCAGGAGGAAGGGGAAGCGGGTGCATCCCTGGGGCTTGGAGTCCTCCCCGAACTCTGCCTGGATCGCGCACAGTCCGCGATCGTCCAGGAAGACACAATGGCCTTCGCGTTCGGCAGCCCTGTGCCCCGCCCCGGCCGGGACCAGGACCGGGCCGCCCTCCTCCAGGCGAGCCAGCAGGGCCGAACCCTCCAGGCGCTCCCGACAGCCCTCCTCCACCCCGACGCCCCAGCCCCCGCGACAGCACTGACCGCAGCGGATGCAGTCGAAGCTCTGGCCCGGAAGGAAGGCGAAGTCCATGCTGGACATGATTATAACTCCGGGCCGGCCAGAATCCAGGGGGGGGGGAGTGGCTTCAGGCATCGCGAGAGCCTTCACCTGCTACTCTCCGCGCACACGGCGGATCAGCTCTTCCGGTTTCTTGAGGTCCTCCGCTCGAATCTCCACGATTCTCCAGCCGGGGGTTGCGCTGGTCAGCCGCTCGCGCACCTGCATGTCCCTGCGCAGCCGTGGCCCCTTGTGGAAGGCGGCGCCGTCCACATAGATCAGCGTGCGGGTCCCGGTGACCCGGAAGTCGGCGACGGAGATGGGGCGGGCGCCCTCGGAAGGGGCCACGGCGACCTGCCGTTCGACTGGGACGCCACGCTGCTCGAGCAGGCGCAGCACCTTCAGCTCCAGCGGAGACCCCACCCCGGCCTCGAAGGCCGCGAGCCACGGCTGCGGGTCGTGCAGGTCCCCGAGTTCTGCGGGGCTGGGGTTTGGCGGGCTTTCGGCCAGAGCCTGCAGGTCCGGCTGGATGGTCGGCCATGACAGGTACAGGTGGTGGCGCTGGTTCTGATAGGTCTTCAGGCAGCGATAGCAGGCCGCGTCGCAATCGGCGTGGTCCAGGTGCTCCAGGGCGGCCCGGGCCACCAGGTGCAGTTCGGCAGCGGCACGCTCCAGGAAGCCGGTGCCCCCCACGGCCGGGTCCAGGAAGGTGAGGCTCCCCACCCGCCGGGTCACGCCATTCTGGGTCCGCTGCCACGAAGGTTCCAGTTCGAACTCGATCTCGGGGCCCTCCAGCATGTAGAGATGCCGCAGACCAGAGCGCAGGGCGTAACCCAGCGAGTAGCCCCAACGCTGGTAGGCCTCGGCGGAGACGTCCAGGGGAACGTCGACCAGCAGGCGCATGGTCCAGGCCGGAGACGAGGTCGTCAGGGCCAGAGGCGTCGGGGGTTGACCCGCCTGGGCGCACCCCCCCGCGTGGCCGTAGGGGTCCCCTGCCCCGGATTGACGCGGCTTCCGCCGGCCCTTGCCGGGGCTCTCGTCGGGGGCCTCCGGGTTCAAGAGGCGGCCGCAGGTCGGGCAGACGAAGAAGCCCCGGGCCTCCTGGTGCAGGAAGCAGTTCCGTTCGAAGTCGGGTGAGGTGGGAGGCTTCCACTCGTTGACCCAGCGGATCATCTCGTCGCTGGAAAGCCGCAGGGTCCAGCCCGACGGCAGCGAGTAACGGGCCACGACGGTGCCGTTCCACTGGGGGTGGCACTTCAGCAGCGAGGCGGTGGCGAAGCGGTCTTCTTCCTCCAAGACGGGATTGTCGTCCCGGACCGCCAGGAAACCGCCGAACTCGAACCCCGGGTACTCGGGCTCCGAGCCTGCCGGCCAGGCGCACCGGGGGCACTTCACGTGTTCCTGCGCCCCGAAGCGCAGGTCGCACTGCTCGCAGCGGCGGTAGGTCCAGCTCGGATTGTCGCTACGGGGGTTCCACGGAGAGGAGGTGTCCAGCCCGGAGACCCGCCAGCGATGGCCGCGGGCATGGACCCAGGCCTCGGGTTGGTATTGCGCGAGACCGAAGCGCCGGACCACGGAGAGGGTCTCCTCCTCGTGCTCGTCCCTGAAGAGCCGCAGCGTGGCCGGCTGGCTGGGGAACTCGTAGCCGGGGAGCAGCCCGAACTCGGCGAAGCGGCGCATCGGGTGCCCGGCGGAGCGGTCGTCGGCGTCACCGTCGGCCTTACGGTCCTCACTGGGGAGCCCCAGAAGGCGGCGCTGCAGTTCTCGGGCGTGGATGGCGGGCTGCTTGCCGGCCCCGATATCGTACCAGCGGTCGATCGCGTCCTTGAGCCTGATGATCTGCAGGCGCACCCGATCGAAGAGGTCGTCGATGCGGGCGGGCTGCTCCTCCAGGGCCTGGCGCAGGAGTTCCGGGGTCCCCAGGCCGGCGGGCTCGAGGATGTCCGGCCCCCAGGCCTTCTGAGCCAGCTCCACGGCGTGGTCGAACTGAGCGCGGAAGGCGTCCATGAGTTCCTTGATTGCCTCCTCGTTGCGCTCTCCCTGGAGGCTCAGGTAGGCCGCCATCTGCCCCCGCAGCCCGGGCTCTGCGGAACCCAGGGCGATGGCGTTCAGGTGCCGGCGCACCACGTCGTGGTTGCCCAGGCTGACGAAGGGAGCCGGCACCTCGCCGGCGATCATCTCCCCCGGGCGGTCGTAGAAATACAGGTCGTGGGGCGTGTTGCGGGCGTAGCCGAGGACCAGGCCCACGCGATTCCGTCGGCCCGCCCGCCCTCCTCGCTGGGCGTAGTTGTCCGGCCGGGGCGGGATGTTGCGCGCGATCACCGCGTCCAGACCGCCCACGTCGATGCCCATCTCCAGCGTGGGAGAGCAGGCCAGGACGTTCAGGCGATCGGTATCGCTCTTGAACTCCTGCTCGAGTTGCTGGCGGGCCTGGCCGGTGACCTGGGCGGTATGCTCCCGGGCCACCAGGGGAGGGATCTCCGGCTTCCGGAGCCGTTGCACGTAGCGGCTCCGTTCCAGCTCCTCCTCGGGCCACGGAACCATCTCTCCCGGGCAATTCGGGCAGGGGGCTCCCTGGACCGCCCATGGACTGACCTGTCGGCAGGTGCCGCAGTACATCCGCTCGGCCGGCGCGACACGCTGCAGTTGCACGCTCTCGGCGTTCACCTGCAGCAGTTGACGGGCCTGTCGGGCTCCGTGCAGCCTGGTCGGCACCACCCAGTTCGGCTGGAGGAACCGCAGAAGGTCGAGCATGTCGGCCTCGGCGGGCTGGTAGCCCCGGTTCATTCTCTCCAACAGGTGGCGGAAGATCCGCTCGGGCGCCGGACGGCGTCCGCCCACCCCGGAACGCTTCCAGATGTTGCGGTAGCTGACGCCCTCGGGAAGCTCGCTGGAATCGATCGAGCCCGCAGGAGCCCCGTCGTCGTCGCATGGGTAGCCCATCGGCTGCTTCAGCTTGCGCTCCCAGTCCGCGGACTTGCCGAATTCGTCGGGACAGGAGGGGTTGGCGGGATGGTAGCTGAGCATCGGGCGGCTCAGGGCGCCCCGGATGCGCATCTCGTCCAGAAGGCTCCGGCAAAGGTGGAACAACTGCCCGGTGGAGATCCCGAGGCGCGCGGCCAGCGACCCGCCCTTCGCCTCGGTCCACTGCTGGAGCTTGTCGTAACGGACCCCCACCATGCCGAGATTGAAGAGCGTGGCGCGATAACCCGCCGTGACTGCCAGGTCGTCCAGGAGAGGGGCCTCCTCCCAGGCCAGGGCGCTTTCCTGGACGGCACCGGGCAGGTAGTCGGCGTCCTTGTAGGCGAGGCAGTTCGGGTTGTCGCGGTTCTCCACTCCCTCGTGCAGCAGGCCCTTGAGAAGCCTGGGGAGCGACCAGGCCTGACCGTCTTCCAAGAGCTTCACGACCCTCCGGCGCATCCGGTCGTAACGACCCGCGTAAGAGATGAACCGCGCCTGGTGGGCCGCGTCCTGGCGGCTGTCGGAGAAGATGAGGAGCCGCTCCTTGCGCTCCGGGACCGAGCCCTGCCGGTGCTGCTCCTGGAGGCCCTCGACCAGGCCCTCGGCCAGCACGCGAACGGCGGCCGACGTGCCCAGCGAGATCGGCGTGAGGATGCTGCGGGACACGGCGGTCGACCCGCAGGCCAGGCACGTGTTGCGGGCCGGCGCCAGGGCCACCTTCCAGGAGTAGTCCCCGGCCTCGCAGGAGAAAGACAACGTGTCCGGGTCCAGCGAGCCCGTGCAGACGTCGCGCTTCTTCATCTTCTGGATCCGGCGCCCGCCGGTGCCCTCCTCCTCGTCCGCAACGAGGAGTTCCATGGCGCCATCATAGACCAGCCATTCGTCCGTCTCCTCGTTGGCGCGGGCCACGGTCAGCGGGGCCCTGGTGGGATCGTCGGCCGGGCCGAAGAGACGCAGGGCATGGGCACCGCAACTGCGACAGAGGAGGAGTTGGGGCGTGGCGCGGTCGCAGTCCGGGCAGCGGTCGACTCCCTGGGCGAAGAGGCGCCCGCAATCCTGCCCCACGCACCGATGGAACTGCCAGCCGCCACGGACGAAGCGGTGGGCCCGTAGTCGCAGGGCCCCGGGCATCTCGTCTGACAGGGCGGCCCCGGCGACCAGGGCCGCCTGAACCTCTACCAGGAGCGCCTCGGGCGGCACGTCGCTGCGCTGGGGGACGCGCTGGGCAATCGCCGCCACCAGTCCCGGCACCGACAAGGGCTTGCGCGCGAGCAGGTCGTGCATCGTCCACAGGATTCCCGCACGGCGAGCGGCCTCTTCCAGCGAGGTATCCGCGGGTGCACCGGCCAGCGCGGTCAGGGCCCGACGCACGGCCTCCGGGTCGGCGGGGTCCGGAGGCTCGACCTCCACCGGCAGGGCAGGCCAGCATGCTTCTGGCGGAACCTCCAACTCGCGAAGTTCCTCCCCCAAGACGTGGAACGAGGCGCCCGCCAGGCCCGTCAGGCGTTGCAGGAAATCCTGCACGGCCAGCGCGCGAAGGCGGCGGAGTTCTTGGGGGGTGCGGCCGGACTCGTCGAGGCTCTTGATGGTCGCAGAGGTGGCCACGGGCACCAGCGAGGGGAAGCGGCGCCGATCGGTGGGATCGTCGGCCGCCCAGTCCTGAACGGCTTCGGCCAGGTGCGCCCGGAGGCGCCGGAAGAGCAGGGCGATATTGCTGCCCAGGGCGCCCCGGTAGGCGTGCACCTCGTCGAGCACCACGAAACGGCAGCGGTGGTTCTTGAACAGGTTGTCCCGGTCGGCAGGCCGGACCAGGAGGTATTCGAGCATCATGTAGTTGGTGAGGAGGATGTGGGGCGGACGCTCCCGGAGGGCTCGCCGTTCCGCTTCCTTCGTGCTGCGATCGTAGCGGGCCACCCGCACGTGCGTGTGCCCCGACTCGGCCAGATAGGCCGCGATCCGCTCCTCCTGGTCGGTGGCCAGGGCATTCATCGGGTAGACCAGGATGGCTGTCAATCCGCTGCGCTGGAAGCGGACGCTGTCCTCGATGGCGTTCTGCAGCACAGGCAGGAGGAAGCACTCGGTCTTGCCGGACCCGGTGCCCGTCGTGACGACCACCGGGGTGGCCTCCGGCGCCAGCAGGCGCGTGATGGCCTCGCTCTGGTGGTGATAGGCCAACTTCGACCTGGACCGCTTCTCCATCACCCCCGCGAGCTTCGCGTCCAGGCCCAGTTCCCGCCACGGACGGCCATACTTGAAGGGGCGGTGCGCCTGAAGGAACGTGTCCTGGGCCAGGAAATGCGGCTGGTCCAGAGCCTGCTCGAGCGCCTGACGGAGCTTGGGGTCCCGGGCCCGGAACTCGGTTTTCAGGTAGCTCTCGTACTCGTCGAGGACGCGGTCGACCAGGGCGATGGGGTGCAGAGGCATCGGTCCTTCCCTTCTGGCGCTGAGCGTGGCTGCAGGTTCGGCGCGGGCGCGGGGGCGGTCCTCTTTGGGTTGGGGGCGGCACCAGGCGTAGGTGCCCGGCCATCCGCCGTCATATCCCGTTCACGAGCCGGTCACATCCGGGGCGCAGGCTGGAGGTGAGCGGCGCCCGTGACCGGGAGACGGGATGGCGGTCCACTGCGGGTTGGGGGCGACAATCTTCGCAAGGGTTTGGGAATCTGGGGAAGGCACGAGGCGTTGACATGCATCCTGAAGTATGTATCAACTGGACCTGACGGCGCGGCAGATCAAGCGTCTCCTCGAAGCGGAGGGGTTCGAACTCGTCAAGGTCCGCGGCAGCCACCTGAATCCGCCGCCTGGCGTGAGAACCGAGGGCGTCGAGGCGGGTCTGGATGCAAGGAAGGCGTGCATCGAGGAGCGGAGCGTAGTTGGGAACTACGTGAGCACCGCAGAGGTGCGCC
>NZ_SIJA01000022.1:0-530 GCF_012062385.1 Methanocorpusculum sp. GPch4
GCCTCGAGATCGCTGCCTTCCATAGCCTTCTTGAGATCCTTGACGGCGTTTTCGATTGTATCCTTCTCGCCGCCGCCCACCTTGTCGCCCAGCTCCTTGAGGGTTTTCTCGGTCTGGTAGATGAGGGCGTCGGCCTCGTTGCGGGCCTCGATGCGCTCACGCTCGCGCTTGTCCTCCTCGGCGTGGGCCTCGGCCTCGCGCACCATCTTGTCGATATCCGACTCGTTGAGGCCGCTGGATGCTTCGATGCGGATCTTCTGCTCCTTGCCGGTACCCAGGTCCTTGGCCGACACATGCACGATACCGTTGGCATCGATATCGAAGGTTACCTCGATCTGGGGCACGCCCCGGGGTGCCGGAGGAATGCCCACCAAGTCGAAGCGCCCCAAAGTGCGGTTCTGGCCGGCCATTTCACGCTCGCCCTGGAGCACGTGGATGGAGACCGCGGTCTGTCCGTCGGCGGCGGTGGAGAATATCTGGCTCTTGCGGCAGGGGATGGTGGTGTTGCGGGTGATGAGCCTGGTGAAGAC
>NZ_SIJA01000023.1:0-776 GCF_012062385.1 Methanocorpusculum sp. GPch4
AAATAGAACCTTTCGGAGGTGCTGCAACTTGTCTTGGGGGTGCAATTCGTGACCCATTATCAGGGAGATCTTATGTTTATGGAGCAATGAGAGTAACAGGGTCTGGTGATCCGAGAAAGCCTGTAGAAGAAACATTACAAGGAAAGCTTCCACAAAGGCAAATAACAATAAAAGCAGCTAGTGGCTATAGTTCTTACGGTAATCAAATTGGTCTTGCCACAGGGTATGTAGGTGAGGTTTATGATGAGGATTTTATAGCTAAGAGAATGGAAATAGGAGCTGTAATAGCAGCAACACCTAAGGAAAAAGTTATTCGCAAAAAGCCAGTTGAGGGAGATTCTATAATACTGGTAGGAGGAAGAACAGGAAGAGATGGTTGCGGTGGTGCAACGGGTTCTTCAAAAGAGCATGATGAGGCTTCTATATTAAATTGTGGTGCAGAAGTACAAAAGGGAAATCCTCCAACGGAAAGAAAAATCCAAAGGCTTTTTAGAGATGATAAAGTGAGTAAGTTAATTAAAAAATGCAATGACTTTGGAGCAGGTGGAGTTGCTGTAGCTATAGGAGAGTTAAGTGAAGGACTTCATATAAACCTTGATTTAGTTACAAAAAAATACGAGGGACTAGATGGGACAGAGCTTGCAATATCTGAATCTCAGGAGAGAATGGCTGTTGTTGTAGATAGTAAGGATGTAGAAGAGTTTATAAAGTATTCAGAGAGAGAAAATCTTGAGGCTGTAGAAGTAGCAAAGGTTACAGATAATAGAAGATTACAA
>NZ_SIJA01000024.1:0-3045 GCF_012062385.1 Methanocorpusculum sp. GPch4
AACGGGCTGGCATAGCCGGCCTTAGTCTTACCAGTGTCGAAGAAGGGGGTGACCCCTGATGAGACACTGGTATGATTTCCCGGAGCTTCTGGATCGAAGGAAGCTGAAAGGGCTGGTGGATGCGGGGCTGAGTGTCCGGGAGCTTTCCGTTCGGGAGGGTTGTTCGCGGCAGTGTGTGGTGACGGCTTTGAATCGGCACGGGCTTACGGCGAAGGGGCAGCGGGGGGTGATGCCGCGGTTTATACGGAGGAGAGGTGAGGGGTAGAGGCCCCATTATTTTTTACAATTGTATGTTTTTTTTAAACAAGGTTCGTGATAGCGTAATCAAACTGGTTTTGTTAGCAATGAAGTTAATATGTCAACGCCCAATAATACATAAGAAGATCAAGGAGGTGACCTGGATGGTTAAATTAGATTTTAATGTGTCTGATAAATTAGTTGAAAATAAATTAGCTGAAGATAAAAAGAAAAAGCAAGAAAATGCATTACTTTACGTAATAAATAGAGATCCATCTATAAATAGAACAAAGTTAATGAAATATATCTTCTTCATTGATTTATATTCCTACAATAAATTTGGTGACACAATTCTGGATGATCTCTATGTCAGATTACCAAATGGCCCAGTTCCACAGTATGGATTCGACCTTACCGATGGAGCAACTAATGAATTGTTGACACGTGAACAAAAAGAGGAAAATGATACATTCTACTATTTCATTTACCATTCCAAAAAAGCTCCAGATCTGAGTGTCTTTTCAGCAGTTGAACGTGATCTTCTCAGAATTATATCTGATTGGATACGACCTCAAAAAGCGGGTGATTTGAGCGATAAAACGCATTGCTATGACTTATGGAAGGAGTTTAAGAATAGTCAGTACATTCCAAAAGAACGTTTTCAACTTGATTCGGGCACCATGGAAAAACTTGAGAAGGAACTCCACACGAAACTCTACGTTGACGTCAATAATCGGGATGCGTGGTGGAATAAAATTCGTTGTGACTCAAACAAAAAAAATCCCAGAACAAACGAACCAATTCCAATGCGCCTTCCAGAATTGATTGATGTTGAAACAAACAAAAGAATAAACTAATTTTTTTTTGAATAAATGGCAGATGAAGATAAAATAGATAATAAAGACACATCTGAAAAAAACTCAGTAGATTCAGATTTTCCGAATCTCAAAGATGTTCGATATACCAATATCACATCATTGAATGAAAAATTTCCAGAGGAAAATGTTTCAGACACACCCAATCCTAATGAGTCAGTAAACTTCGATACATTACATGAATTATTATCCAATATTAAATCTAATTTAAAATCTCTTGATGATCACATTCCAGATAATTTACAACTCTGCACTCCGGAAGAGGAGGAGGAGAAAACACGTTTCCGTCATGATCTTTTGCTTCATCAATATGATGCGGAAATGCAGAGAACAGCAAATATTCGATCGCGTGCAACATTCCTCTTTGGTGTAATTGGTCTATGTTTGACAATTGGGATCACAGTGTGTACTGCTGACTCATTTGTGATTACTAATGCTTGCGGGTTAACACGTTTCCTGTATTTATCTTATGGGGTTGTGCTTTTAGTTGCCCTAGTATTAACAGCTGGAGTATATTTTAGGATGGATAAGAGCTGGACTAATATCTCGTATCCCAAGCATTCTCATCTCCTCGATTTACAAAAGCCTCATCTCAAACTTCGGGATCCAATTCTCCCATCCATGACAGATGAATTGTCTAGTATCATTCAGGTTTGCCGTAATGGAAATGATGAAAATGTCGAATGGATAAATGCAAGTTATACTGTACTTCTTTTGACATTTTTACCAAGCGTTTTCCTAATCATATCTCTAATATTGGGTGCGGAAAGTACAATTTTACAAGTATTCACTGCCTTATGGAACTGGATTATTTTCATAGTGGGTTTTGGTTATTACATTATAAAGAAAAGACCGCTGGCTTATATCAGATCGATAATAAAAATCTTGACACTAAAGAAATTTTTAATAATGCTTGTTGCTTTTACGACGATATATATCGTCCTAATGATGGTCATAATGCTAATATTTATCGAATTAGACATCTCGTCATTAATCGTAAATCTAACTAATAGTAATATTTAAGTTAGTTCCATTTTACAGAAAATTCGTTATACTATTATACACATATTTCCGTCTAAAGTTTTGTGTAAACCTGATTTATGTACATAAAGAGATCTCCACCGCGGGCCGCTCCGCGCCGAAGTCGCGACCCCGCACCCCCAAAATACATCAGAATTGAACGAGATAATCATGAAAAAGAAAAACCCGCACGCGGGTTTTTCCGACAGCATTTTTCCAGACGGCGTGCGATTCCTGCGTAGGCGATAAGCCGGAGCAGAGCACGACGGCGCAAGAAAAATGCGATTCGCGAAGATTGGCGGAGATTCGCGGTTGGTTTTTTTCTCATGTTTCCGCACCATCCCGTACACGAAATCGAAGTACATTCCTTAAAAATGCAGAGAAACTATGACATTTCCCTCGCATTATATCTTCTTTTACGTCCTATAATCATATAGCATGTGTGAGATGGCACGTGAATTTCGATCAATGATCACCTCCAAATAGGACAGAAAAAATCACGTGCGTTTTGCGCATGTCCGGCAAATCATAGATTTGCTCTGTGTTTGGCAGTAGTTCAATACTACCAATACAGGTCGCAAATCAAAGATTTGCTCATCATCTCGGCCGCCTTCGGCGGCCTTGATGGATCACCTCCACCATGACAGCAGATTTCATTCAGACAGCAATCTCGAAGTCCGCAAAGCGGATCTTCACTGCAGAGTTTACGAACGCCGCCGCGTATGATGCGATCATCGCAGAAATTACCGGCGTGGAAAACCCCCTCGGCCTTGCCGAAGTCGAGCTCGGGAAGCAGACCTACAAGACCTATGTGGGCTACTTCGACCCGAACACCTCCGAAATGACCGGCAAGGTCCAGGTCACGGCCTACAGCAGGGCTGAGTATTCGGCCGCGATCACCGCCCTTACCGGC
>NZ_SIJA01000025.1:0-13567 GCF_012062385.1 Methanocorpusculum sp. GPch4
GCAGACACGTTTTTTTGTTTTTGTTTGTTGTTTGTATCACTTCCTGAGGGTTTTTCCTCATACTATTGTTGGATGTTTTTGGAGATGATGGTGCGTTTTTTGGTTGCCTGATAGGCGCGAAGAGGCGCGGATAGGTGCGGAGCGGCGCGGATAGGTGCGGATAGATGAAGAAAGATGAAAATAGAACCGCGAAATAAATTTTTGGGGGTTTTTGGTGTGGACTCATGAGATTAGTTAACCGCGAACCGCAAATCAGAGATTTGCTCTCCGCTTCGGGTCTTTGACCCTCGCTTGAATAAGCCCAAATGGGCAAAGCCCATTTGAGGCGGCACGCAAGCCTTTGGCTTGCACGCCTCCGCGAATCCTCGCGTTCGCAAAGTTTCACTTTGCTCTCCGCTTCGGGCTTCCAGCCCTCGCTTGAATCGCATTTTCCTTGCGTTCGGGTGCTATGCTCCGGCTGATGCGTGCAAATCGAAGATTTGCGTGCCGCCTCAAATGGGCTTTGCCCATTTGGGCTTATTCGCGGTTCTTTTACTCGTGCTTCCACACTCAACCTTACCCCTCCCGAAGCGGAGAGCAAACTGAAAGTTTGCGACCGCGGTTGTTTCTCTTTCCCGAATCGATCCATTCATCTCTCTTCCCGCACGCTATTCCATCCGCACCCGCCATTACTCCCTTCTACGATCCATGCATGGCGCTCCAGAACTCATCCGCACCCCCCTCCTTCCTCCGACCCCCCTTAGCGACGCATGCGCCAAAGCCGCGTCTTCTTTTCCGGATGGAGATGGTATTCGCCGTTAGCGCCTGCTGATATATAAGTCAAGGATTTCTTAGAGCAGAATCTATTGCCCAATGGATACTCTCATATGAAGGTAAAGAGATATTATATGAGAATACAGGGCGTGGGAACTTGGATACAGCAGATGCAAATACAGCAATAGCAGCGATCATACCTGCCTACAATGAGGGGCTCGTGATTGGCAGCGTTGTTTTGAACGCACGCCGGTTTGCCGGTCATGTGATCGTGGTCGATGACGGATCCAAAGACAACACGTCGGAAATCGCCCGTCTTGCCGGTGCCGAGGTTATCACCCTCGAAGAGAACGCCGGGAAATCACATGCGATGATGATCGCCTTTGCCCGCGCGAAGGAGATCGGTTCACCGGCTACGGTGATGCTTGACGGCGACGGTCAGCATGATCCTGCCGAGATCCCGGCAGTTGCCGCGCCGGTTCTTGCCGGAGCTGCCGATCTTGTGGTCGGGTCACGGTTCCTGAATGCAAAGGATTCTGAGGAGATCCCCGGATACCGTCAGATCGGTCAGAAGGTGCTGAACAGTGCGACGAATGTTTCATCCGGGATGAAGTGTTCGGATTCCCAGTCGGGATACCGCGCGCTGTCGCGGAAAGCTTTGGAGAATATGGACTTCGCCGCAAACGGGTATGGTATCGAGTCTGAGATGCTCGCGCATTTTGCGGAACGTGGTCTTGTGATCACCGAGGTGCCGATCACGGTCACCTACGAAGTGCCGCACAAGCATAAGATGAATCCGGTGAAGCACGGCCTTTCAGTTCTGGGGGGCATTATACAGCTGGTGAGTATCAAGCGGCCTCTGATGTGTTTCGGTGTTCCGGGTTTCATTCTGACGGTCGTTGGTATCTTTATGGCAGTCCAGGCGTTTGATATCGTTGCAAAGACCGGTGTCTGGTCAACGAATGTTACGCTGATCTCCATGATGATGCTGATGCTTGGTATGCTGCTCGTTATTACGGCGCTGATTTTGTATTCGATATCGGCGCTGATGAGGAAGTAAAAGGCATGTATCGCAGTTTCGGGAACGTATTGTCTCACTCAAATCCCGTGAAAGAGCTGTGCTATCCTGACTTGTTACGATTTGTAACGATCAGGCGGCCGGTGACGGCGTTCGGGATCCCCGGGCTGATCATTCTTATCGTCGAGATGATGAGAGAGTGAATGATTCACGTTGGCTTGATCTTTGGGACACGTCCGGAGATAATTAAATTTTCCTCATTGATTCGTTTGTGCAGCACACACAGTAATTTATCATTTTTTCTTCTCCATACCGGTCAACATTACTCCTATGAGTTGGATAAAATCTTTTTCGATGAACTGAATCTTCCAAACCCGGATTACAATCTTCACATCGGTTCAGCCCCCCACGGGGAGCAGACCGGCAAAATGCTCATAGGCATTGAACAGATCCTGCTCAAAGAAAAGCCGGACGTCGTCCTCGTCCTCGGCGACCCCAACTCAGCTCTGGCAGGGGCCCTTGCAGCTGCAAAGCTTCACATACCAGTCTGCCATATCGAAGCCGGAAGACGGAGTCATAACCGCTCCATGCCTGAAGAGCTGAACCGGCTTATGATCGATCATATTGCCGATCACCTGTTCACCCCAAACGAGTGGACCAGACAGAATCTTCTCAATGAAGGGATCGCAGATGACCGCATCATCGTCAGCGGGGATCCTATTGTGGATGTCGTCACAAGCAGCAGGGAAGCCGCAGAAGTGCGCTTTGACATCTTACAACGATTTAGTCTTGAGCCTGAAAAATACTTCCTGCTTACCCTTCATCGCCCGGAGAATACCGACAGCCCCGCCAAACTGCAAACGATACTGAACACCCTGGATCTCATCTCTGCAAAGTATGCATATCCGGTCATATTCCCCTGTCACCCGCGTACAAAAAAAGTGCTTGCAATGCATAAGCTGATCCCAAAAAATATTCTGATAACAGAGCCGCTTGGCTACATGGATTTTCTTCAGTTGGAGACTCACGCTTCTGTTCTACTCACCGACTCAGGTTCCATGCAGGAGGAAGCCTGCATTTTGCATGTTCCCTGTGTGACCCTGCGCGATGATACAGAGCGCCCGGAAACTGTTCAAATTGGGGCCAATACTCTTGCCGGTACCAGACCTGAGTGTATTATGGATGCTGTGGAATCTATGCTGCATGGGGATAAAAACTGGCAAAATCCCTTCGGGGAACCGGGCGTATCAGAACGTATTATACACCATGTGCTCCATATAATTACAAAGATAGCATGAGTTACCAGCAGTCCCTTAATAATAAAACGATCCTTGTGACCGGCGGAACCGGCTCCTTTGGTCATCAGGTCGTTGAGAAGATCCTTGAGGTCGCCAACCCCAACGAGATCATCATCTTCAGCCGCGACGAAAAGAAGCAGTTTGATATGAGGAATGAGTTCCAGAACGACAAACTCACCTTTATTGTCGGAGATGTTCGGGACAAAGACTCTGTTACGAAAGTCATGAAAAACGATGTTGACTATGTCTTCCACGCAGCAGCCTTAAAACAGGTCCCATCCTGTGAGTTTTTCCCGCTTGAAGCGATCAAAACCAATATCCTTGGAGCCTCCAATGTTCTTGACGCAGCCGAGGAGCAGAATGTCGAAAAAGTCGTCATTCTCAGTACCGATAAAGCTGTTTACCCCATCAATGCGATGGGTATGACCAAGGCACTCATGGAAAAACTCATGCTTGCCAAGGCACGTTCGTCTCGTTCCGAGACTATCTTTTGCGGAGTCCGTTATGGAAATGTCATGTACTCCCGCGGCTCTGTCTTTCCACTCTTTTTAGAGCAGATGCAGCGTGGTCTTCCAATCACTGTTACCGAGCCCAATATGACCAGATTCCTGCTCCCGCTCCCTGTTGCGATCGATCTTGTTCTTTTTGCTATGGTAAATGGTGAGAATGGTGACATCCATGTACGGAAGTCTCCTGCTGCAACCGTTCAGCATATGGCTGAGGCGATGCGTGATCTCTTTAAGCCGGATACCGAGATAAAATCCATTGGTATTCGCGAAGGAGAAAAGATGCATGAGACCCTGGTGACCCGCGAAGAACTCATGAAAGCTGTTGAATATGATGATTACTACCGGATCCGCAATCTGGAAAAGATCGATTACGACAAATACTTCTCCGAAGGAAAATCGGTCCCTGTTCCAACAGAAGATTACAACTCATTCAACACCCGACGCTTAAGCCTTGATGAGACTAAGGAACTCCTACTCTCCCTCAGAGAAATCCAGGAAGCGCTCAAACACCCGGTCGTATGAAACTCAGAGTCGGCATAACCGGACAGAACGGCTTCATCGGTTATCACGCAGTGCAGCAGCTCCGCTTATTCCCGGAAAAATATGAAATAATCCCCTTTAAAAAGGAATACTTCAATGATCCTGCCGGACTGCAGCAGTTTGTGAAAAGCTGTGATGCCATTATCCATCTTGCTGCCATGAACCGTGGAGACGAGAAGGATGTTTATGCAACCAATGTCTCGCTCGTCAAAAAACTCATCGCTGCGATGGGCACAGCAGGTGCCGCTCCGCATATTCTCTTTTCCTCCTCCACGCAGGAAACCAGAGGCAATCTCTATGGTAACTCAAAGAAAGAGGGAGCTGAGCTGTTTGCAGCATGGGCAGAAAAGAACCATGCGGTCTTCTCGCACTTTGTGATCCCGAATGTATTCGGACCATTCAGTAGGCCTTATTATAACACCGTTGTTGCAACCTTCTGTCATCAGCTGACGCACAACGAGACGCCAAGAGTTGATGTCGACGCAGCGATGAATCTGATCTATGTGGGCGATTTGGCAAAAGAGTTCATCGCTCATCTGCATGATGAAACATCAGCAGTCATCTCCCCGCAGCCGGTTGCCGAGATCAGCGTCAGCGGTCTGCTTGCCAAGCTGGAAGAGTTCAAGACATGGTATTTTGAAAAAGGGATGATTCCAGCCTTGCCGACCCGTTTCGATGTTGATCTCTTCAACACCTTCCGCAGTTTTGCAAACGATATCATACCCATCTATCCGGAGCTGCATACTGATCCGCGAGGAGCCTTCGTGGAGGTCATGAAGGAGATGACTGGCGGTCAGACGTCGTTTTCAACGACCGTGCCGGGTATAACCCGCGGGAACCATTATCATCTGCGAAAGATCGAACGGTTCTGCGTGGTGAAAGGCAAAGCACTGATCCGGACGCGGCGCGTGGGAACTGACATCGTGAATGAATACGAGGTCAACGGCGGGAAGCCGGCCTGCATCGATATGCCGATCTACTACACCCATAATATTACAAACATCGGTGATGAGGAGCTCCTGACGATTTTCTGGATCAATGAGCTCTTTGATCCAAACGACCCCGACACTTACTATGAGGTAGTGTAACATAGGTGCTCTGATAGAGATGAACATACTGCTGATAACTGCAAACTATGCTCCGGAAATTGGAAGTTCTGCACAGATCTATCAGGATCTTGCAAACGGATTTGTTAAGAACGGTCACACGGTTCATATCTTAACGTCATATCCAAGAGATTATACGCTGACAGATGGTGACAGGGTGAGACAGCTTCCATTGGACACTGAAGAAAATGGTGTCGTTGTTCATCGGGTCAGACACCCATCCAAACGCGACAGCATTATTGTCCGCGGCCTTGAACATTTCTATATTCCTCTTTATTATTTCAGAAAGTACAAAGAGGTCTGCAGGTCAGCAGAAATAAAATTTGATGCATGTATCCATCATATTCCACCCCTCCCTTTGTATTATCTGGCTAGGTGGATCAAGAGATATGACGGAACACCATCTATCTTTAATATGCAGGATTATCACCCTCAGGAGCTCACGGATGTTGGATTTATGAAAAATCCGGTTATTATTTCTGTCCTGAAGCATATTGAGCGAAAGGCGTACAAGAATGCGGATTTTCTTGCAGTAAACTCTCATGGCGGTATCCCCTATGTTGTTTCACGCGGTGCTGATGCTGAAAAAATAGAGACTATCTTCAATCCTATCTCTCTTGATATCATCGATGACCCTTCCATACCCGGCAATTTTAAAGAGCTCGAAGATATTGGTGGTAAGTTCCTCGTTACTTATGCTGGGATTCTCTCCCCGTTCCAGGGAATAGATATAATACTTGATGCGGCCCAGCGTCTCTCACACAGAGATGACATTCTCTTTTATATTGTAGGTGACGGGATGGAACGAGAACGGCTTGAAAAGCGGGTGACTGGCGAAAATATCTCCAATGTACGGATTCACAAATTTCTTCCAAGGAGGGAGTATCTGAATCTGATCAAGTCAACAGATGTTGCCCTCATTTCTCTGGACGAGCGGATGAAGGCACCCTGTCTTCCTGGAAAGACCATTAATCTTATGGCAATGAAAAAAGCAATTCTTGCACTTGTCTCTGTTGACAGTGAAACTGCAGATATTATCGGCAAAGCGAAGTGCGGAGAGGTAACTCCGCCCAGTAATGTACAGGGTATCTGCGATGCTGTTATTCGCATGGCAGATAATGCAGCACTTCGTGCTGAATATGGTGCATACGGGAGAGCATATCTTATGGAAAATATGGCACAAAATGTTGTTGTGCATCAGTATGAAGATGTAATCAAACGACTAAATCACAAGCATCCAATTACAAAAAATCAGGTGAATTAACATGGGAAAGAGCAAACTGAAAGTCATGACCATCATTGGCACCCGCCCGGAGATCATCCGCCTGGCTTGTGTCATGCAGGAACTGGACAAGTATGTCAACCAGATCATCGTTCACACCGGCCAGAATTATGATTACGAGCTGAATGAGATATTCTTTAAGGAACTGGAGATTCGAAAGCCGGACCACTTCATGAATGTGGACACCTCCTCGCTTGGGAATGTCTTAGGCGGCATTCTTATCAAAGCAGAAGAGATCATGCGGGCAGAGCAGCCTGATGCAGTCCTCATCCTTGGAGATACCAACAGCAGTATTGCAGGTATCATTGCAAAGCGGATGAAGATTCCTATCTATCATATGGAGGCCGGGAACAGATGTTTTGATCAGAATGTTCCAGAAGAGATCAACCGCAAAATCATCGATCATATTGCCGACTTCAATCTGGTGTATACGGAGCATGCCCGGCGGCATCTGTTATCCGAAGGACTGCAGCATCGGAGGATCTATCTGACAGGTTCCCCGATGTATGAAGTCCTGCATAAGTATGAGGACAAGATCACATCTTCCAAAGTTTTAGAAGAGTTAGGATTAGAGGACAAGAACTATTTCGCTGTCAGTGCACATCGCGAAGAAAATGTGGATGATCCGGCGCATCTGCGCAGTATTCTGACAGTCCTGAATACACTTGCGAAGGAGTATGATGTGCCGGTAATCGTCTCGACGCATCCGCGTACACGCAAGCGGTTGGAGAGTGTTTCTGATGTGGAGATGGATCCCCGCGTGCGGTTTTTGAAGCCGTTCGGGTTCTTTGATTATGTGCATCTGGAGATGCATGCCCTTTGTTCGATCTCGGACAGCGGGACGATTTCGGAAGAAGCGGCAGTGATGAAGTTCCCGGCGGTGACGATTCGTGAAGCGATCGAACGGCCAGAAGCGCTGGATACGGGTTCGATCATTATGACTGGGCTGGATGCGGATGTTGTGCTGGCATCTATTGCTTTGGTGATAGATAAGCATGGAGCAGATGCAAAGCGGCAGATACCCGCTGAGTATGCAGTTGAGAACACGGCTGAGCGGGTTGTAAAGCTGGTGCTGGGAACGGCAGGACTGAGCAATGGATGGTGGGGGATAAGAAGTTAATTATTCACTCACAATTTTATTTATTATTTTTTCAGTATTTGCGGTATAATTATTAGTTAAATTAGAGTCTGACCAATTGATGTGTCAATCCGTTGGACATAAATTTACTGATTGATATTGAATCATCTCAGAATATAATGGATCAATTTTTTTAACTATTGGATGGTATCAAGGATGAGTGAAACCTACCGAATCAGACTTATTTTTGGGTTTTATCGATAATTTGAAAAGTGTGTATTGTCCACGAACACTGCGTGCTAATGAGATAGCTCACGAGTTTTCAGTTCGCGAACTTCTGAAATCCGTTATGTAAATGCGCTAACATCAACATAAGTGATTCTATATATATTGAAAAATATATGATTACTACAATTACTGTAAATCATTATGATAATATCATTGAAAAAAATATATTATGAAGGAATAAGTGTTTTATGAAAATATTACAAATTCTCACATATTTCTCTCCAAAAATGGGGGGTGAGTATAATGTCTGTTACAATTTATCCAAAACTCTATGTGAAATGGGGCATGATGTTACCATTCTCACAACTGATGTATATTATGATTTCAGAGTTGACAACTCTTTATCAAATTTACTAATAGTCCCATTTCATTGCGTATCTAACATAGCTGGTTTTCTGTATACTCCATCTATGAAGTCTTGGTTGGCTAATCATATTAGAGAGTATGATATTGTACATATTCATGGGTATCGTGGATATCAAACAATTATTGCAGCAAAATATGCCCTAAAATATTCTATCCCCTATGTTATTCAACCGCATGGATCTTTTCCAAGAATCATTGCAAAACAAAGCCTGAAAAAACTCTATGACATTGTATGGGGCAATAAAGTTTTGAAGGGAGCACAGAAAATAATTGCTGTATCAAGGTTTGAGCAAACTTCCTTGATTGAATGTGGGATTGAGGCAGATAATATCCTAGTTATATATAATGGATTACCTGTTGAGAGATTTCTAACATATGTTTCCAGAGATACTATTGTTTCTGACGATAATCGTAATAATAAAACAATATTGTATTTGGGGCGTCTCAATCAACGGAAGGGAATTGACATTTTAATTAGAGCCTTTTATCAATTAACTTTTAAGATGCCAAATGTTCTGCTAAGAATTGCAGGAAGTGATGATGGTTACAAGAACACGCTCGTGAACTTGTGTCATAATCTACAAATTGAAGATAAGGTTGAGTTTTTAGATTTTGTTAAGGATGACATTTCAGAATACAAATATTCTGATGTTTTAGTATACCCCTCTATTGCCGAGATATTTGGCTTAGTTCCATTCGAAGCAATTCTCTCAGGAACCCCAGTTATAGTTACTGACGATTGCGGATGTGGTGAAATAATTCAGGAGATGGATGCAGGATATTTAGTACATTATGGTGATGTTATGGGACTAGCTAATCAAATTGAATATGTATTAACACATCCACTTGAGAATTCCCATAAAGTTCAAAAAGGTAAGGAATATATAATAAATCATCTTTCGTGGACAATGATTGCTAAAGAGTATTTGCAGGAATATGAGTCACAAATAATGTATCCTGACATAAATAACGATATTTTACATAAGTAATATATAGAGAATTTCTACCAACCCTCCTTTTTTAAGAAGCAGTTGTTGCCCAATCTCTTTCGCCCCTCATTTACCCCAAAAAAGCAGATTCACCCCTCATATCTTATAGTTTTTCCCTTCTCTTTACAAGAATAATTCGAAAGCTTACGCTCTTGACCTCTTTAAATCTATGGTCTTTAGCTGATAGATATTATAACAAAATGCAGCCAACATATTTTTCACTCGTACTCTTTGCAGCGTTGTTACCTTCACCAACCCTGCGTGAAAAACATTTTTGATCACTGCATAGGGTCTCTCCCCCTTTGCTCTCATCCTACTTATTCGCATATTTCTCAGTTTATCTCGTATGCCAATAGGATGTCCTCTCGCTCCCCGTTTCATTGTGGCACTATATCCCCTTACATTTTGCTCCCTGATATCCCCGATCCCGATAGACCACTTCTCCTTTTTCTGACAGATCCACCTGACTATCATGATCATTTGCCGTAGTGGTTTCAATGCGTCGAATAAGATCGTGCGTTGTATCCATGATGGTATGAAGTTTATAGCCATAGTGCATTTTGCCATTCTTGGGCATGATTTTTCCATCTTTATCCCGTCGTGTGTTTGCCTGCTCTCCTCGCGGCGTTTCTTTCTTACAATGACCTGGTTCAGCATACACAAACGTTGCATCCTGAATCAAAGTGAGCGAAGCGAAACGGAAAGCAAGGCTCTGCCTTGCGCACTGCCTTGTTCAATTTTGAGACCTTTCAGGTCAAGCTGTCTCTGAAACTCTTGCCAAACCAATACGTCAACGCCTGATTCAGACATGCGCTCCCGAAATAACCAGATTGTTGAATTGTCGGGTATTTTGTCAGGACGCCCAAGGATTCGCAAAGTCGACTCTTGCTCACCGTTTCGGGCTAACGCCCTCACTTACCATGCCAAAAAGAAAGACGATCATAAATTTCACGTTCAACGGCGTGAATATTCCGCTCTAAATGAGCCATGTAAAACGCTAACGTGAGCCTCGAAGAACGCAATAATGAACTACGCAAAACGCGAACGTGAACCCCTTCCCTCTCAGAAATCTTGTAGCAAATATTCATACTTTTTTGCACACCATCTAACCTTGGGCCCAAAAAAAGCCCAAGGAAAAATCCCATGACAAACCATAAAGAAATTCTTCGACTGAAGAATCTGAAAATGGAACATCAGCAAATTGCAGATACTTGTTCCTGCTCAGTATCTACCGTCAAGCGTACGCTAAAACACGCCGGTGAAACTGGCATAGACTGGACCTCCATCAAAGATGTTCCCTGTGATGAAGTAACGCGTATGCTTCACGTATCCAACCATCTAACTCCGCCGCGCAAAACCCTGGATTACCCCTACCTTCAACAGGAATTGTCGAAAAGTGGGGTAACACTCAACCTTCTCTGGTTAGAATACTGTGAACAATGCCGACTGTCCGGTGAAACCCCGTATCGATCCACGCAATTCAATAAACTCTACCGCGATTACCTCCAGAAAACCAAAGCCACCATGCATCTTGAACATAAACGCGGGGATATCATGGAAGTAGATTGGGCAGGTACAACGCTCACCGTTATTGAGAGAACAACAGGAAAACCCGCGAAAGCATATATCTTCATTGCCGTACTTCCCTAGAGCGAATACAGCTATCTGGAAGCTTTCCTTTCCCTGGATCGGGAAGCCTGAATACCGCACACATATCTGAAAACAGGTGTAATCAGAAATGGAAAAGATGACACGATCATCAATAAAACCTATCTGAAACTTGCAGAACACTATGGAACAGCAGTCCTCCCTGCACGCATAAGGTCACCCAAAGACAAAGCATCAGTTGAAGGTGTCGTCGGCAATATCACCACGCAGATCCTGGCCAAACTTCGCAACCCGCAGTATCTCTCATAATTTGATCTCAATGAAGATCTGCACCATCATCTCAACGAGTTCAATACCACACCATTTCAGAAAAAGGAGGGAAGCCGTTCCTCCCGTTTCATCGTAGAACAGCCCTTTCTTTTTCCCCTGCCAAAAACTCCCTATGAATTGGCAGTCTGGAGAGTTGCCACCGTCCAGTACAATTATCATGTAAGCGTTGAGCATAAAAACTATTCGTGCCCCTATGAATATATCCGGAAAAAAGTGGATATTCGTATGACGCACAAGGTCGTTGAGCTATTTTATCAAGGGACGCGCATCGCCTCCCATCCGCGATTGTATGACGGTATGGGTTCTTACAGTACAACAATGGATCACATGCCGCCTGAACACCGGAAATATCTTACGTGGAATGGAGATCGTTTCAGAAAATGGGCGCGAAAATGGGAGAGAATACGTTTGCTGTTTTTGATTTCTTTCTTATCAATCCGAAGGTTGAACAGCAGGGATACAAAGCTTGTATGGGATTGCTGAAGCTTGGAGATACCTATTCCCAGCAGCAGCTTGAATCGGCATGTAAGAAGCTGCTGCAGCCTACATCCAAACCAAGTTTGCATGGCGTGAGACTGATTCTCAAGAGCGAAGGAGAGAAGAACATTGCCGAAGAGTATGAGGAGAATAGGATGAAAACATCGAAATACGGGATCACCCGCGGTCCTGATTATTACAAAATGGGTGACCTCTGATGTTGAGTGAGACGACGATCGATATGTTTCATGAGCTGCATCTTTCCAAGATGGGGGAGATGTTTCGGGAATTTCTGGGAAGTGCAGAATTCGCAGATTTATCTTTTGAAGAGAAGGTTGGTATTATGGTTGATCGTGAGTGGTCATCAAGAAGAAGCAGTAGGTTGTCCCGACTATGTAAAGGATCGGGATACGTAATTTCGGATGCATGTGTCGAGAATATCAATTATGCTGCTCAGAGAAAACTGAATAAGGCGATGATTGCCAGATTATCGGCATGTACGTTTATTCAGGATGCAAATAACATTATCATTCAGGGGGCCACGGGGACGGGGAAGACGTATTTGAGTTGTGCGCTGGGGGTGTCGGCAAATAGGAATTTCTATCCCGCAAAGTATTTTCGACTTCCGGATTTGCTGTCAGATCTGGAGAATGCAAGGATAAATGGGACGTATCCTAAAGTTATCAGAGAGGTTCAGCGAGTGAAGTTGTTGATTCTGGATGAATGGATGCTGTATCCCCTCACGAAAACGGAGGCGAGAGATATTCTGGAAATTGTGGATGCGCGATATAAGCGTCACTCAACGATCTTTTGTTCTCAGTTTGAGGTGGGTGGATGGTATGAAAAGATTGGTGATGCGACATTGGCTGATGCAATTTGCGATAGGATTGTAAATAATGCATACAGGGTTGTGCTGGAGGGGGAGTCTATGAGAAAAATTCTGGGAGGGGTGGAGTAACACTTTTCGGTTTTTTCATACCTCTATTTTTCATACGGTAAAGGTGGTTCATGTTCGCGTTTTGCGCAGTTCATTATTGCGTTCTTTGAGGCTCACGTTAGCGTTTTACATGGCTCATTTGGAACGTAATATTCAACGGCGAGATCAGACAGATTATACCAGACTTCCAGAAGCTGAATCTTGAACATGAGAATTACATCGACATTGGGATGACCGCCCTTGCCGGATTTATTTGCATACATGGATTCAAGAAGAGGGCGAAAAACATCCCAATCAAGTGTTTTACCAACATCGGAGAGACGGTCGCCAAGTTTTTCATAACGTTCGTGATAGGCCTGGTTGAGACCAAAGCTGCTGAAAGTCCCCATACATACTACTCAACGTACGAAAAGAAAGTACTTTCTGTCGAAAAAAAAGGTTGTTAGAAATTCTCATTAATTCCAATCATATATATAATGTGCTATATGCTTGGTGGAACTAAGCAGGATTCTTATATTTTTGTATACTGGGTTTTTGATATAATATAATCATCACTCATCTAATTTATATTTTTAACTCAATAAGATACTGTTCAATCTCCTTCTCATCAATACAACGAGCAGTAAATGATGAAAATTCACCAATTGGTACAGACGTGAAGCCATCTGGGGGAGTGAACTGATGATTATTTTTCGTATCATATATATGTGGAGGATAGACAATGAACATCTCCTCATTTTCATAGGCAAAAGCTGATTCCTGCTCGGTCATCAGTTCTTCGTAGAGTTTTTCTCCCACACGCTTTCCAATTATCTCTATCGGATGCTCTTCTTCTTTATACCCATACTTCGGAGCTATTTTTTTCAGCATAACTTTTGCGAGATCGATAATTTTCAACACCGGCATCTTCAAAATGAAGATCTCCATCCCTTTAGCCATCATTCCGGCTTTGATTACAAGATTGACTGATTGTGGAATGGTCAATACA
>NZ_SIJA01000026.1:0-7651 GCF_012062385.1 Methanocorpusculum sp. GPch4
AGCGAGGGTCGAAGACCCGAGTCGGAGAGCAAACCGTAGGTTTGAGAACAAGCGAGGGTCGAAGACCCGAGTCGGAGAGCAAACCGTAGGTTTGAGAACAAGCGAGGGTCGAAGACCCGAGTCGGAGAGCAAGTCGACAGACTTGCGAACAAGCGAGGGCTGGAAGCCCGAAGCGGAGAGCAAACCGAAGGTTTGCGAGCGGGTTGCCACGTAGCGGCGGCCTTAGCGGAGGCGGGTTGGATGCGAAGCAGACAACCTCAGCTAAGCAAACCGAAGGTTTGCGATCAAATCTTTGATTTGCGAACAAGCGAGGGTCGAAGACCCGAGTCGGAGAGCAAACCGTAGGTTTGCGAACGCGGGCCGGAGATGCGATGCGCATGATGATTCGGATATTCACTATGTGTTAAGGGATTAAAGCAATCCCTTTTCGCGGTAGATATTTGCAATCCCCTCATGCTCAATTTTACATGAAATCATCTCAAGGAAATCCGCTTTGGAGATGTGAAGCTGAGCTGCCATCTGTGCCTGAAGGAAATCAGTGAGTTCCTGATCATTATGACTCATGTGGGTTTTTACAGCGGCAATTTCCCCATTATCCTCAAAGTAATATCGCGGATGCTTCTGCCTGCCGGCTTCCATGATGAAACCCTTTCTCTTCATAGCTTTCTTTACTGTCTCTGCCTTCAATACTGCCATGAGATCACATCCACACGGCATCTTTAAAGCGTTCGCCGCGGGCCTTTGCAGCTGGAGAGAGGTTCAGAGCAGGGTTGTTGAATAATTCGAATCCATCAGAAAACTGTAGTTGCGCTTCTTCAATAGCCTCTTTGACGTTTGGAGATGAAACAAGGATCGAGTATTCTGTATTTGCCAGTTGGATATAGCCGTTTTCTGCAATATTCAATGTTAACGGCAAGGGTTTTTTCAGCTTTTTGATCTCTTCGCCAATGAATACTGAATGGAGAAATATAACGCCATACTCTTCTCCTTTGTCTCCAATCTCTACGGTATCCAGGAGAATATTAAGCACATCGTCGTAGGTCTGATGTTCACGTTTACGAGAGAGGATGCGCTGTTTTGTTTTTGGGTAAACGGGCATCTGTGTCCGTTTTTTGTCGCCATCTATCGCCTGCATGATCGTATCTGATAATGGGAAGGGGAAGATAATAGGTTTTGCTGTCATGGAATGGTCGATACGATTGGTTCTCCGTTTAGAGGCGGGGACCTTTAGGTCCCTCAGCTGAGGCGGGCTGCCACGTAGTGGCGGCCTCAGCGGAGCAAGGCTTTGCCTTGCGAGTCGGCCCGCGGTGGAGATGTCCTCTTTTGCCGGGGTCGCTATTTGTTTCCAATATGCCAGAGCAAAAACAATAAAACAATAATACATGTCACCGTAAATGTCACGGTAAATATTGGCCAATCTGCTATCTGGCGGTAAGATCATCTATACGGGTACGGATTGTCTAACGGTTTGTACGCAGCTCAAATATTTGCCATGCGGATTTGGTGAACGGGCATGCCGGCTTTGTCTTACGAGTGGGGCGAAGCCTTCGCGTCAGGGGTGTCTTTGTGATCTGAAGAGAATCGTTTCATCCTCCAGAAATCCTGTGGTGAATTTTGCAAAATCAGGATCATACCAAATATTGATATCATTTTTGGTATGAGGTCATAAAATTCCATACTGCGTATTTTTGCTCTTAGCAGAAGTCCTTCATCATAACCGACTATCTCATTAGCCGTATTCACCAGCATATGCAGCTTGATCGTGCTGTCAAAACCAGACAGATGAGATAATAAGCAATACTGCGAGGATGCGTTTTTTTGGTTATTCAACAGTGATGTTCGCGAAAATGACAGTTATTAGCCCTTAGGCAGCTTACTTCTTATCTCTATTCAGGATCCTGATCAGGAATACATAGAGATCTTCAATATCTGTATTTGCGACGGTCCAAACTACCTCAGGATCTATGCGAAAATACTGATGGAACATAACGTTTCGAAAATCCTTGATCTCCTGCCAGGGTATTTCATCATGTTCTTTTTTGAACTCCTTGGAAATATGGGTGGTTGCCTCTCCGATGATCTCCAGAGAATGGACAACAAGATCCAATTTGTCTTCATCCAGAAAGAATGCCTCTTTTTTGACCGAACTGGTAATTTTTCGTATTTTTTCACAGCGCTGAAGCATGTGGTCCAGATAGATATACTCGGATTTCATGCCTCTGCCTTTTTTGCTTCAAACAGTATCATATCGCGTTCTATGTAGGGGCGAAGTGACGGTGCCAGCCATCGTACGGGAACTAAATGGACCGTTCTTCCAAACAGATTTTCCAGATATTGTTTGAAAGCGAAAAATTCCCGAAGAGGGACCCCGCCTGTTTTGAATGCATACAATACATCGACATCTGAGTCGGGCGTGTCTTCTTCCCGACTCACGGAGCCGAAGATCCCGATCGTTTCAATGCCGAAACGCTCGCGTATCTCCGGAAGGTTTGCCTCTAATTTCGTGAGTACCTCCTTTTTGATGCTTGCGTATTCGGACATGATACAGGTATATGGTACTTTGTCGGTGGATGGTAATGAGGTTTTGCCTGCCTCAGGCAGGGCATGCTTTTAATGGAAATAATAAACTATGTACAAACGTGTTTGATCAAAGATGAAAGATACTACGATTTTTTTACGTGCAACTCCTGCAGAGTTCAGGCAAAAGATATATGTGAGTTTGAATCTTAATGAATACATATAGATCAGGAGGTGCAGCATATGATACGAAGAGGTAAAGCATCCCGCAGAATATATGAAATCACGGATAAAAATCTCAAAATGACAGTACATGATGCAGTCCCAAAGCGGGGCACCGGTGATACAGGCGGATCTGCAGGTTTGGCGGATACACACGCAGCGCGGGTGATATGTATCACAAAGCCGCAGCTATCCAGAGCGTCTTTGGGAATCTGTGCAGCGATATCTCAGGAGAATATGACCTTCAGCACAGATTATCATACAATAGATGCAGTTTTAATGAAGATGACGCAAAAAACTGCTGATGTGCTTAATTTGAACAATTCATGAACTATTTTTGTACCTATTCGCTCCATTATGTCTTTTAGGATGAGTGGCTGCAGATTCTTTTAATGGGACTTACGCGGTGTGCTTTCTCACAATACATACGTTCTATTTGAAAAGGGAGTGCAGATTGAAGAAAGGAATGCACAGATCGAACGATCCATATCCATACTGAAACTGGGCATTTTTCACTTCCCGCAAGCCCCCGTCTCCCTTTTATTTTAGAGAGATGACACTCCGCCGAATATCACCCAGGGAATAAACTCATAACATCCAACAACTAATTAACACATATCGACGAGATGACTGAATACGAAAGCATCAAAGAGGACGTCCTCGCAAAACTGGAAGCACATCTCCCTGAACTGCGTGAACGGTTTGGAATTGAAACGATCGGGATCTTCGGCTCAGTTTCGCGGGGTGAGGACAGGCCTGAATCGGACGTTGATGTACTCTATATCTTCAGACCGGGAGAATCGACACTTGCCAATCTGGTTTCCCTGGGCGCTTATCTGGAAGATCTCTTCGGACGGAAAGTCGACCTGATTGCAGAACGCTCTCTCAGCCCCTATATACGATCTGAAGTCATCGCAGAAGTGGTAATGATATGAAAACAGATAAAATGTTCATGCTCCACATTCGTGATGAGATACTCTTTCTGGAAGAGAACACAAAAGGTCTGACCTTTGAAAAACTCGACACGGATAAAGTAGTTCAGCACTTTGTGCAAAAGTCGCTCGAGATCATTGGAGAGGCAAGCAAAAAACTCTCGGATGAACAAAAAGCACGATGCCCTGCAATCTCATGGAAGAGCGTATCCGGGATGCGGGATCGGCTGACCCATGGCTATTTTGATATTAACTGGGAAATTGTCTGGAATGTTCTGCAAAATGACATACAGCCGCTGAAAAAGTGCATCATGAAAATAATTTCGGCAAATGGATGGGAGTAAGAGTTATTATCCCCGCTTTCGCGTTATACAAAAGCACGGGAACCTGAATAGAGCCGTAATCAGATCCAAAATATCATATATGCATAGATTTTGGATATTCCTTCAGACGTTTCCGCAAAATATTTTTCGAAAGCCTTGCAGTACTCACTCATGTTCTATGGCTTTGGAGAATGGGAGGGATATCAATCGTATTTCTTCTGCAGGATATTTAGCAGCATCCAATCTGCCGAATGGATTCTAAAATAATCAGCCTTGGAGATCGCACGTATCTGATGGAGAAAAACTATTATGTTACACCCCCTAGTATTTTGTATCATGCAGACGATGGATGCTGAACAAAAAAAATCCGTTATGGTATCTGCCGAGGTTCATCAGCGGATTGTTGCTCTTCGGAAAGGGGATCAAACGTATGGAGATGTTGTGGCGTCATCGATTCAAGCATTGGAGGAGTTGGTCTTTGCGTATGGGGGTATGGGTACATTGTCGGTTGAACTTACTTCTCTTGGTCGATATACGATACATCAGCCTATCCAATTCCAACTTTCCTTTGATATCGATAATGCGTTGTGGTGTCTTAAAAATGATGAACTCGCTTTGAACGGGTATGGTTCGACCTATCAGAGGACAATTGAGTGTTTGGAGGAGTGCGTTGAGGGGCATGTTCTCTTCTTTACCGAGTTTCCCGATAGTAAGCATACCGATGACGGACTCCGGATAAAGAGTAAGCTGCAGGAGTACATCGATTTTGATCAGGTTCTCTCCTATCTGAATGAGCGGGACGGCGAGAGTTGAATGCCGGTAAAAAAAGATGATTTTGCCCGTGCTGCAATCCGAAAAGGATTTTGCGAGAAGCGAAGCGGTCATCACATCTATTACCGATATGAAACACCCGGGGGTCGGTTGAGCCCGTATATTCATACGCATATCAGTCATGGAGGCGGAAATGCTCTTTCAGATGCTCTCCTTTCAGAAATGACGCATCAAATGAAATTTGATAAAAAAGCTGATTTGATGGCGTTTATCGATTGTACGTTCTCTAAAGAAAAATATCTCGTTCATCTGAAAACTAAGGGATTGATTGAGTAAAACCTCATCCCTATCTATTATTTTTAGTATCTGTCCGCTGTCGTATTGCGCCCAAGCGAGGGTCGAAGACCCGAGTCGGAGAGCAAACCGAAGGTTTGCGAGCGGGCTGACCCGAAGGGGCGGCCTCAGCGGAGGCGGATCGACGGCGCAGCCGGCGATCTTAGCTGAGCAAACAGAATGTTTGCGATCAAGTCGATAGACTTGTGAACAAGCGAGGGTCGAAGACCCGAGTCGGAGAGCAAATCTTTGATTTGCGAACCCCCCTTCCCGGCGAACCGGATCGAATTTGTTTAAGCGGGATTCTTTGGATGTACTTTGGTTTCGTGTACGGCATACGTGCGGACGCATGAGAATTCCGCCGCGAATCATTATGCTTCGCTTTGCTCTCCGACTCGGGCATTTTGTCCGCGGGCATCATATTGTTGACGTCAACAAACTGATGTGATACTCTCCATTTTACTGATTCAAACGAAATTTTCGCGGTATTCCCGCCCGGCCAAAAATCCCGCATCCATGCCAAATATCTGACTTCGAACTATCCGGTTAAACCGGACAGTTGGGATTTCATTTAAAAGATTATCTATTTTCATTACACTCACTATCTTTGCTGGAATCAGATTTAGGGATATATACTAGCTTTTTTAGCACATCTTCCAACTCATCTTCATCCTGCGCAGTTTCCCGCTCCAGCTCCCGTGCCTCAAACACCTCGAACTCCCGGGAAGCCTTACTCTTCGCCCGCTCCATCGAAACCTTCCCGGCACTCGTAAGAATACTCATATCATTCAGCCGAAGAATCGCCTCCAGCTTCACCTCCCAGTCATGCATCGTCATAACCTTTCTGGAACGTGCCTGCTGCTCCGCATACTCCAGAAACTGATTCACCAGTGAATTCATCGTCGTAATCTCCTCACTCGAAAGATAATTCTTCGCCGTCAAAACATCAGCCAGACGAATCTTCCCGTTTGGACTCTCCTTCCATGTCGAAAGCCCCATATGCGGCAGATCGGCATTCGCCCGCAAAACCATGATCTCCGCCGCCGTATGACCGTGAACCGCAAAATGGATCTTATTCTGCACCGCTGCAAAAAACTTCTTCGCAGCAGGATGATTCTTATCATAATCCACACTCAGCGCGTAAATATCCCGAACCTTCAGATACAACCGCTTCTCTGACGCACGAATCGCACGAATCCGCTCAAGCAGCTCATCGAAATAATCCTGACCAAACCCTGCGGGCTCCTTTAAACGCTCATCATCAAGAACAAACCCTTTCACCACATACTCCTGCAAAAGCTTCGTTGCCCACTTCCTAAACTGCGTCCCGCGGGCAGACCTCGCACGATATCCTACCGCCAAAATCATCTCCAGATTATAGCAGACGATCGAACGGACGACCGACCGACCGCCCTCATCCTGCTCCACATCAAAAACCCGGGTGACTCTCTCCGGCTCAAGCTCACCCTCCTCGAAAATATTCGCGATATGTTCACTCACCGTCTTTGGCGACCTATCATACAAATCAGCAATCAAACGCTGAGATAGCCACACCGACCCCTCATACAGTCGAACCTGAACACGCGTATTCCCCCCGTCCGTATTATACAGCAGAAACTCAGATAGCTCCTCGGCAGGGGCGAGACCCTTTCCGCTCATACATCCACCCCAAGCTTCGAAAGAAAACCTGCCGGTCTCTTCTCTGTTTTTGCGAGATCTCCCTCAAGAACCCTGACCAACGCTTTCAGATAGGTCACTTCATCGAGCAGGCTCCAGGAATGTCGGAGCACTGATTCTATTATCTCACCTTCCTTCATCAGCTCAAGCTGGTTTTTCCGATTTTCTTTCCCATTTGTATAGAGTCTGCCTGAATATACATTTATTTTGAAAAATAGCGGCTTTGGTTGTTCCAGAAGTGTTTTGGGAATATCATTCATCATATCTGACCTCCTGTCCGGGTATCTCCGAACATATAATCAATCTATGATTTAACGCAATATAAACCCCTGACCGCGCGGTGGCGGGGTGAGCCGATAGGCTCGCCCTTAGCCAAGCAAATCTCTGATTTGCGACTGCGACTCCCCGAAGGGGCGAAGCCTTCTTGTACACCCTCCGTCTTTTATCGCCCACTATCTCCTACACATAGACGAATCAGGGGTGCAGCATCCGCTTACCCTTACGCAAGCAAGCGAGGGTCGAAGACCCGAGTCGGAGAGCAAGTCGATAGACTTGTGAACAAGCGAGGGCTTGAAGCCCGAAGCGGAGAGCAAGTCGATAGACTTGTGAACAAGCGAGGGTCGAAGACCCGAGTCGGAGAGCAAACCGAAGGTTTGAGAACAAGCGAGGGTCGAAGACCCGAGTCGGAGAGCAAACCGAAGGTTTGAGAACAAGCGAGGGTCGAAGACCCGAGTCGGAGAGCAAGTCGATAGACTTGTGAACAAGCGAGGGTCGAAGACCCGAGTCGGAGAGCAAGTCGATAGACTTGTGAACAAGCGAGGGTCGAAGACCCGAGTCGGAGAGCAAGTCGATAGACTTGTGAACAAGCGAGGGTCG
>NZ_SIJA01000027.1:0-1720 GCF_012062385.1 Methanocorpusculum sp. GPch4
AACGGGCTGGCATAGCCGGCCTTAGTCTTACCAGTGTCGAAGAAGGGGGTGACCCCTGATGAGACACTGGTATGATTTCCCGGAGCTTCTGGATCGAAGGAAGCTGAAAGGGCTGGTGGATGCGGGGCTGAGTGTCCGGGAACTTTCTGTACGGGAGGGTTGTTCGCGGCAGTGTGTGGTGACGGCTTTGAATCGGCACGGGCTTACGGCGAAGGGGCAGCGGGGGGTGATGCCGCGTTTTTTGGGAAGGCGGAAGGGATGAACATTCTTTTTTTTTGTGAAGATCTGATGAGATCAAACCGTATATCTGATTTGGGAAGGAACTGACTGGGTGCGGACACATGAGAAAAGACCAACCGCGAATCGGCGCGAATCCGCCCTACGGGCGAGATAATCGGATTTGCTTATCCTCACTCTCGCAATCCAGCTTCGCTGTCTTGCTCGTCCCTTCATCGGGATCGTTCGGGCAAATCCTGTCGCCGCCCCAGCGGCTCCTTTATGAGGTATTCCGGATATTCTCATTTTTCAGATATTTTTCATCGGAATAGACAAATCTCTTCCACTCAAGTTTTCCCTTCTTGCCGAAATTGAATAATATTCCTGTTTTGATTCCGGTAGCTTTCAGATAATGGAGGAGCTGAGCTGAATCCGCATCGGTGAGTTTGGATACCGCTTTAAGTTCAAGGATGATCTGCCCATAGCAGATGATGTCGGTTTTGTAGGTACTTGGCAGTTTTTCTCCCTTATAATAGACATCCAGATGTTTTTCCATCTCCGCAGGAATATCAGTATCCCTGAATTCTATCATCAAAGAATCGCGATATATCGCTTCCAGAAATCCGCTGCCAAGCGAATTATACACACGAAAAGCGCATCCTACGATTTTTCTAACCTCGTCAAAAAAGAGATGATCCGTTTCTTCGGGCTGGATTTTGTCACCAGACATCATGATTTTTCATTCTTTTTCCAAACACGATATAATTTATGCAAAGGAGGCGCTGGGGCGCCGACAGGATTTGCCCGAACGGTCCCGATGAAGGGATGAGCAAGACTGCATAGCAGGCTTGCGAAAGTGAGGAGAAGCAAATCCGATTTTTCTCGCCCGTAGGGCGGATTCGCGCCGATTCGCGGTTGGTTTTTTCTCATGCTTCCGCGCCTTCCCGTACACGAAATCGAAGTACATTCCTTAAAAATACAGAGAAACTATGACAATTACCCCTCTTTATATCTTCTTTTACGTCCAATATAGTAGTAGAGGTCGGCACACCGCCAAAGATCCCTCCTGGATAATCGGAATAGAATACCATACCAATACGATATACATAAGGCTAGGATATACAGAGCGGGCTCTTTCCAACGTGTGCCGGCTTCGATACAACGGTAGATCGACTGATCTGCCCGCGGGGAAAAACTCCCCGCAACAATATCCAATAGGATACGATACGATATGACAGCAGATTTCATTCAGACAGCAATCTCGAAGTCCGCAAAGCGGATCTTCACCGCAGAGTTTACGAACGCCGCCGCGTATGATGCGATCATCGCAGAAATTACGGGCGTGGAAAACCCCCTCGGCCTCGCCGAAGTCGAGCTCGGGAAGCAGACCTACAAGACCTATGTGGGCTACTTCGACCCGAACACCTCCGAAATGACCGGCAAGGTCCAGGTCACGGCCTACAGCAGGGCTGAGTATTCGGCCGCGATCACCGCCCTTACCGGC
>NZ_SIJA01000028.1:0-124924 GCF_012062385.1 Methanocorpusculum sp. GPch4
TGAACGTCGGTCACCAGGGAGAATACGCAGCCATCGCAGCATCCGCCCACTTCGGCCGCGGCGATGCATGGACCCTCTCCCCGCTGATCAAGATCTGTTTCGCAGACCCGGCCCTGAAGTTCGACTTCGCTCACCCGCGTGCAGAATTCGCCAAAGGAGCGATCCGCGAATTCATGCCCGCCGGCGAGAGATCTCTCATCATCCCGGCACAGTAAGTGGTTAAGTAACCACTCACTTTTTCTTTTTTAACCATTCACTAAAGGAAAACCTGCTCGGAGTGGAGCAGAAAAAAATGATCAGCATCTCAATCTTCTGCAGTATTGAGACGTTCTGTTCAAAAAGATTAGATGTTCACGAATGTGTCCAGTTCACCAATGAGTTCACCCATCCGCTTCAGGAGATGAGCGGCCGTATCATACGCCCCATCGGTCAATATGGAAAGCGACATCGTATTTTCCCAGGTAACGACCACAATAACGAACGGATTTCCTGTGGTGATATTTGGATAACTGAGAGCATCTTTCACCGAAACGCCGTTCCCGAAATCCACTACATCTTTTGGCAGGACTCCTGCATTCGATATGAACGGTGTCGAATAATACTCAGGCTCAAGATAGGGTCCCGCGGCTTTTGAATCAGGCTCTTCGATAGCAAACAGCTCCCCGATCCCCGGAGCAGTCATGCGGTTCCTTTCAGATAATGCGGTAACTTCATGAAGGATCGAAACAAGATCGCCCGATCCCGGGATAGGTACTCGTGACCAGTAAGACACTGAGTAGTTTTTGATCTCGTTTCGAAGATAGGGGGGGAGATATTTTCTGAGATCCGCCGCGCCGCGAATCGGCACGATCGACATCGAGGTATTGAACGTTTTCTGCACATACTCCTGTAATGCAGCCGCATACACCGTAAGCAGGACATCATTCAATGTTGCATGATGCAGATGTGCGAACGCCTTCATGTTTTTCAGCATCAGCGGTTCTATCTTATGGGTAAATAGCTTAGGCATTCCCCGTCTATCCTGCGGGACGACAAACAATTTTTTGTACTGTTGGACAGGGATCCGTTTTTCCGCTTCAGCACGGCATATTTCCGCGCAGGTCTCCAGAGAATAGGACGCAAGAAGCGGTCTCATCGACCGGTCGTCAGATTCTCGTAAGGGGACGGGTGAATAATCCGGATCCCAGCCAAGATTTCTATAACATGCCGAGATCATACCGACAATATCCCATAATCCGTGTGCGTCGGTCACCGTGTGATCTATCGAGAATACCAGCGTACATAATGACCCTTTCTGGTCAACGACAACGTGCAGAGGGGAATGTTCGGCCGGCAGGTTCTCCAGAATGGCCGTTACATTCGTAGGATCGGCACGGGTCTCCCTTACCCATTCTGGCTCCTCAGTCAGCATCACCCATCCGCTATCCTCTGACTCAGGACTGCCGTTATAATAACATCTGAGAATTCTGACAGCATCAGCAGTTTGTTTGACAGCCGTTTCCAGCCGGCCAACATCGATAGTGCCGCTCAGATCCAGCTGGAGGGAGATGAAATAAAATCTGTTATTATTAAAATTGCGTTGAAAGCGATCGAGTTTTGCGGAATGGATTATGATATCGGCCATAAGAATATATCCAGATGAGTATGTGTCGTCAGCCTATTTCTATCTCTCCAGAAAAAATCAGAGCCCGGTCGGGATCACACCCACGAAAGAAATAGAATTATTATCATCATGAAAGTACAACCAGTCTGGATACTTGAGTAGAGGTTCGGTAACAGAAGTATGGCAGTCTCCGCAAAAACACTCACATTTCGTCTCTCAAAAGACGCGGTAGGACAAATCAGTTCACTGACAGCGGAGGCGCTCAAAGAAGGAGACCTCGAGGTGTACGACGTCGAGCGTCTCCATCTTGCTGTCGAACAGGTCCTTTTGAAATGGCTCGACGTCCTCGGCGAAGGGACAGAAGGTACGTATCGGAGCGGAAAACGTCTGGGTCGTCAGTATATCAACCTCTCAGTATCGGGACCCAGAGTGAATCCCTTCGGAGAAGACGGGGGAGATTGTGTTTTAAACGGCGGCAACTCGGTCCAGACCTTGCTTGCAAATATCGGGCTCACTCCTTCCTACCATTACGTAAACGGTGAAAATCAGATCGCCCTCATGCCGAAGCGGAAAAAGATCAATCCGCTTATCTACCTGATCTGCTCGATTGTTGCCGGAGTATGCGCCGGCCTTCTCTGTCGGGAACTTCCGTATGATATCAGACATACCTTCTCTGAGGTCATCGTAACTCCTCTGTTCGACACCTTCATCGGACTATTGATCGCAACAGCGCTTCCCATGATGTTTTTATCCCTTATCTGGGGTATCTACAGTATTGGTGATACGGCCACTCTTGGAAACGTTGGAAAACGCGTCATTGGCCGATACCTCGGCAGGATCTACTTCACGCTGGTCATCTGCGCACTGGTCTGTATCCCGTTTTTTGAGTATGCAGCCAGCGGCAGTGCGGTAAGCGGGGGAGAGTTCACCGCGATATTTTCCATGATCCTGAATATCGTCCCCTCCAACCTCATCTCGCCGTTCGTCGAGGGAAACTCGCTCCAGATCATCTTTCTCGCAGTGGCATTCGGTCTTGCCATGCTGATCCTCAACAAAAAGATCCCGGTGATCGTACAGTTCGTCGGGCAGGCAAACAACATCATCCAGCTGATCATGGAATGGATCACCTCGCTTCTCCCGATCATCATCTTCATCAGCATTCTTCAGCTGATGCTCACAGATATGCTCTCCGACATGTCGGGTCTCGTAAAACTGTTTGTGATCATCCTCCTCTGTGTGAGCGCAAACCTTGTACTGATGATCATGAGTGTTTCGATCCGGAGAAAGATCTCCCCGATCCTGCTGATAAAAAAACTGCTGCCTACCTTTCTGGTCGCTCTTACGACCGCATCGTCTGCGGCGACCTTCTCGACAAACATGGAGTGCTGCGAGAAAAAGTTAGGCATCCATCATAAACTCGTGAACTTCGGCGTCCCTCTCGGGACCGCGTTCTCCCGGCCGGGACATGCGGCGATCTTCTTCTGTGTCTGTCTGTTTATGGCCGACACATATGGCGTGCCGATCACTATCTCATGGATATTTGCCGCGATACTGACTTCAGGACTCCTGGCTCTGGCAGTTCCGCCGGTTCCCGGAGGGGGTATCGCCTGCTACTCGATCTTGTTCCTGCAGCTTGGGATACCCGTCGAAGCGCTTGGTATCGCCGTTGTACTGGAGATCGTTTTGGACTTCGTAAGTACATCCCTGAACATGGTCGCCGTTCCCGTGGATATGGTCCACGTAGCAGGCGGACTGGATATGGTCGATGAAAAAGTGATGAGAGGATGACGGTCAGAATAGGAGTAGCGCGGTTTCATCCTCAATCCAATTCTGGAAGGAGTTTGTTAGGTGTGGAAGCATGAGAAAAAACCGCGAATCGACGCAAATCCGCCCTTCGGGCGAAGCGAATCGGATTTGCTTATCCTCACTTGAACACGGCGGGCCTTATCGTCCCGCCGGTTCATCCCTCATCGGGATCGTTCGGGCAAATCCTGTCGGCGCCCCGGCGCCTCCCAACTGGTCTATGTCTTCCTCATTATGGACCACACCGAGTAAGCCGTATTCAAAAATCACAAATAAAAAATTGAAGTGGAGAGATCAACTCTCATCATGTAATCCCTCTGCTCTTACTCTATCGGAAAGGGAACATCGGTTCATTACCGGATCCCAGAGTTCACAGGCATCTTTAAAACAGATTCCGGGAACCCGATCTAATGATGCACAGTAACCGAGGGTGAAAGGACACATTTTATGATTATTATCGGCTGAAACCATCCCATTTGAGATATGGTCATACAGCTGAAGCCTGCCGTGTTCATCAGTCCATGTACGCATATTTCACTCCTGTTTCTTCCCGCAACTTGGGCAGAAGACATCTCCGTTTGGCACATTCGCCGAACAGTATTTACATTGTGTACTTCCTTCAGGAGCGACATTCACCACAACCGGCGCCCCCATCCCCCCGGAAACAACAGTTGTCCCGGGATTTTGAGCAGTAGATCGGGCGGTCGCCGTATTTCCCATAGCATTCAGTGCAGAATTCATTACCTCCTTCATCTGCTCGGCATTCTCCTTATATTGACTCTGCATCATCATGTTGAAGGCCTGCTGATCCTTGATCCTAAGTTCGTTCAGCTGCTCAACTGATTCAAGTTTGGCACGAGATGCCAATGCTTCGGCGGCTGCCTTTGGATCTTTTGCATTCATTGCAAGGATCTGTTCCGGCGTGAGGCTGTTTGCTCTCTTCGCCAGTTCAAGCTGGACAAGGGCGCCGACCTTCTGATCATCGACCAGAGAAATAAGAACTTCGACCGATGCCTCGGAAAGATTTGCGATATGCTGCCTCTCATCCTCGCGTTTGATCGCCTTGTTCTGTTTTTTGAACTCCAGAAGCTGCTCGATCTCCTTGCGGTCTTTTTCCAGTTCGTGATCATGTTTTTTAGAATCCCTGGCTAGTTCATGACCTAAGTTAGCATCAACTCTCTGGTTCCCCAGTTCCTGATCAAGGGATTTTATGGTATGGTTTGCATTGATCTGACCAACGGCATCTTCCGTTCCTGCTTCACGCAGGTAAGCTTTCTTTTCGTACTCTGCTTTCGCTTTGCCTATTTCGATCTGCAGATCCTCACGCGCCCAAAGAACCTCTTTCCAGGCCCCTTCATCAAAGCCCACACAGTTCAGATGAGAGATCTCTATACCTTTGTTTCCAAAGTTCGCATTCAGATTATTCCTGAACTCGGAACTTAGTGCCTGGCTGAGAGCTGCATTTCCATACAGCTCTTCAACAGTATATTGGGATATTTTATTCTGGACAATATTTTTCAGCTCAGAGTGGATGCTTCTTTCAATGTCTGCAATACTCACGTGCTGTCCACGTTTCAAATAGTTTTCAAGGAAGGCAGCCGGGTCTTTGATCTGTGCAGTAACTTTTCCTGAAGCTCCGACAGATATGGCATTCTTTGAACGTAACTCCCCTTTTGGGATCATAAATGTAAGAGGGATTTCCCCGGCATCAACTAGAATGACAGTTGTCCGTTCATCAAGTCTCAACTGACCGATGGTATCAAAAATATTTCCAAGATTGTACACTCCTGCAGGAAGTGCTCCTTTGTAGATCCCTCCTTGAAGAAGAATGGCTTTTGTTCCCTGTTCTACAGTGAGTCGTTTTGCAAAGACACCGCGGAGATCCTGAATATCAAATCTCTGCGCGAAGTCGCCCGGCATTCTCATCCACTGACGATTTTTGCCTAATTCTTTGGAGGTGTCGGCAGTTTTGATCGTTTGCGGAGAATCCAGGAGTTTTGCTCCGCATTTCCCACAAAATGCAGCTCCCGGATCAAGTTTTGCACCACACGCGGGACATACGCCATTTGCCTGGCCTCCGAGTCTTTTACCGCACGATCCGCAAAACTGACTTCCTGCCGGGTTTTCATGACCGCAGGAACAGGTAATTTTTTTATTAAACAGCATTATAACTCCAATTGAATAAGTAATCTGTTATTATCTCCAGGACACTTAAATTATATGCCCCAGAATGAGCTTTTCCACCTCAATTCTAACAGAGGCAATACTTTCATCATCTACGCTGAGTGCTTTCATAAGACCCAGGATTTGCGCATAGTCACCAGATGATCCATCTTTTGTTGAGGCGAGAATTTCAGTGACCCGCATTTTTTCGATTTCTGCCGAAATCTCCGTATTCTCACGCTCTTCCAAAAGCTGATGTATATCGACCTGATCGAATATGTTGTGTTTCTGATGTGCCAGGTCTTTCTTTTCCTCTTTTATCCGCAGAAGGTTTGCGACTGCCAGCTGTTTGTTTTCGGTCGCAAGAATCTGTTGGAGGAGTTCTTTTTTTATGAGCATTTGATTCGCAACTTGCCGGGCTGCAAACTGCGTTTCGATTTCAGAAACTGCATCTTTTCCGGCATAGAGGTTTGCCTCAATTTTTTCGTCAGCTTCTTTCATCTGTTTCATAAGGATGGAATATTGGTATTCCAACCCGGCAGCCGTTCTCTGCAGATCACCTGAGGTGATCTTGTCAAGACCGGTTTTTCGTCCAAAGATCCCGCGGGCCATTTTCAGAACTCACTTTTTTCTAAGGATTTTTCGATGTCTTTTTCTATGGAGAGCATGCTTTCGGCTTCGGAAATATTCAGACTGCCTGCCTCGACACTATTCCAGATGTCAAACATCTGCTTTTCTGCTTCGTCAACATCGGAGTCAGAATCCGTGATGTCAAGTGCAAAGATGCGGTTGAGATCGTCGAGAATATTCTCGAAACCTTTTCCAGACAGGTTGACTTTGATGAGGGCCGACTCGAAGTTTTCAGGAGAGAGACTCTGGATTTTGTTCCAGACCTGGGTGGTTTCCAGATCCCGCTGATACTTTTTGATGATGATGAGGTTGGATACAAACATGTACTGTTTGTGTAAGGTCAGGAAGTTCTTGATTTTGAGTTTGCCGCTCATATCAAGCTGTTTCAACTCCTGAGCGATCATCTTTTTCTTGATCAGGTCAGCACCGATACCCTCATTAAAAAGGCACTTTTTGTCTTTTTCAATTGTATCGATCTCTTTTCTGAGACGGTTGATCCTGCTTTTGAGTCTGAGTTCTTCTTCCTGAAGTTCTGTGATCCTGAGTTTGTCGATCGCATTACTTTTTTTGAACAGATTTTTCAGTTCCATTTTTCTCACAAGGATTCCATTGGTTTTTTATCGATATAAATATTTCTCCAAAACGGAGAATAAATATAATTACCATAAAATACAATATCCAATGTGGTGATAGAAATATATAGTCTTAAAACATACTCCATATCTGAAATGGACTATCTTATAGTAGTGGATTATCAGTCCGATGCGGAGCGTAAACGGATAGATTACGCTATTGAACGCTGGAAGGATAAGGGGAAAATACATAAACCAAAGGGAACAGTGATCCATTATGCCGGAGATGATGTGGATGAATTTCTTGATGATCTGTATTCCCGTCTGAGTGTCGGAGCCGGATCAGTGCATATTTTCGCAGGAGATACCTATTCTCCTGATATCAATGAGCAGACAACACAGCTGAAATATACTACGACTATGGACTCTGCAGCAGTTGAGAATTTCCTGAAATATATTATGAATAAACTCGGGGCTTCGTTTGAAGGAACAAAACAGGGAATCAAATCATATACGGCATACACGAAGAAAGGACAGGCGGGGATCGATGTTGCTTTAACGGCGGGAGATAATACGGCTGTTTTGGTTATTGTGCGGGGATATGGGGAGGTTGTGTCATTTATTGCCGGAAGAATCGATAAAGAACTGAAGGTTTTCTTAGGAGATGATGAGTGATGAGTACCCACCATCATCGCGCAGCCCATACATCTGGTATCAATTACGAACAACTTGGCTGGAAATGCAAGCACCAGGGAAACTATGAAGCAGCGATCGATGCTTTCGATAAAGCAATTGTACGAAAGCAAAGAACCTACTTTGCTTTGCATGGAAAAGGTGAGTGCCTTCTTCATTTAGGTAAATATTCTGATGCCCTCAACTGTTTTGAGCATGCAATAAAAATCGATCGGCGTCATGCATGGGCATATCATGGGGCGGGACGTGTTTATCATTATCTGGAAAAATATGATCTGGCTATTGCGTATTATAACAAAAGTATTGAGATCACCAGACAGTCTGTTGTCGCCTGGCATTGGAAAGGGCGAACACTTATCGAAATGGGGGAATATGCACTCGCAGAAGAAGCTCTCAACATAGCTCTGCGAAACGCAATCGGGAGCAAACACGGCAGAGATTCGATTCCTCAGATCGAGGCGGATTTAGAACTGGCAAAGACACATAAAATGGATCCGAGTCCTCTGAGTAACGTAACACCCAACCCGAATATCATTATTTATGGTGATAATAATGCACCGGTCAATGTTGGCGGAATTCAGGCAACTGATGACGCAATACTGAATCGTTCCATAATTACGGGTGAACACGGCTCCGGGTGGAAAGACCCTGTCGAGCCGGCCATAGCTAAATCTGCAGAACAAAACCCCGGGAATACAAAACACTCAAGCATTTTTTCGCGCATTTTTCAGAAAAACACCTGCCCGGATTGCGGGACCACGATCCAAAACAATCAGAAGTATTGTAACAACTGCGGGAGGAAACTGGAATGAAAATCGATCTAAGCGGCCCTCTTTACGATGCACTGAAAAAAACAACTGCAGAGTATCATCAGCTCAAGAGTAAAAACGACATCCAAGGTTCCAGGGAAAAAGCTGGAGAGATCGCCATACTCAATCAGGAGCTTGCAAAGATCAATGTGTCCCGGAGAAAAGAACTCGAAGAACAGGCAAGAAGATGGGATGCCATTTCCAAGGGAAAGACACAGAAAACATCTGCCAAAAACACAATCACTCCCGGGATGACCAAAAACAATGGTGAGATCGAAGAAGAGCGTGATGACCTTCTGCAAAAAGCGAACTCCCTCATCACCTCTTCAAAAGTAACCTGGTCAGATATCGGCGGGCTTGATTCTGTAAAAAAACTGATGATGGAAACGGTGGTGATCGCCGGTCTGCAAAAACCCGAATCCATCAAACCCTGGAAAGGCATTCTTCTCTTTGGACCTCCTGGGACCGGGAAAACTCTTCTAGCGGCTGCGTCGGCAGGAAGTCTGGATGCAACATTCTATGATGTGAAATCGGAGAGTGTGCTCTCAAAATATTTCGGTGAATCTTCAAAACTCATCTCCGCTCTTTACACCTCGGCACGGAAATACGCACCCTCGATCGTTTTCATTGATGAGTTCGATGCTCTCAGTCAGTCCAGGGACGGGGAAACAAGTGAGGCGACGCGCAAAGTCCTCTCCAGTCTTCTTAGTGAGTTGGACGGTCTTTCCGACAAGAAAAGCGATCAGCTTCTCCTGACTCTTGCAGCGACAAATACCCCGTGGGATCTGGATACAGCAGTTTTGTCCCGTTTCCCACGGCGGATCTATGTCCCTCTTCCTGATCAGAAAGCGTGTAAGGAGATCATCAGGATCCAGACAAAGGGTATGGACATCTCAGAGGTTTCTCTGGACAGCATTTCCGCAAAGTGTGTGGAGATGCTCTATTCGGGACGTGATCTTTCCAACTTCTGTCAGCAGGCGATATGGACGATGATCCATACGGTGAATCCGGATCTCTATAAAATGGCTGAGTTGTCATTTGATGAACTGAAAAGAAGAAGTTTGGCAACGAGACCTCTTGCTGATGATGATTTTCGTGAGGCTTTTATGAAGATCCGCTCACCAATGACAAAAATTATGCTTGAGCGATACGAACAATGGAACAATCAGTGTGGTGAAGTGTAAAGATGGCATTTAGCTTTTTTAATAAGGAAAAAGAGGCAGTGGAGCGATACACGAAAGCAGCAGAGAAGGGAGATGCTACGGCACAATTCAATCTTGGAGCGAGTTATGAAGATGGAGAGGGGGTGGAGAAAGATCTGGATAAGGCGGCATATTGGTACACAAAAGCAGCAGAACAGGGAAACGCAGAAGCGCAAAACAATCTTGGGGTGTGTTATGAAAATGGAAAGGGAGTGGAGAAAGATCTGAACAAGGCGATATATTGGTACAAAAAAGCAACAGAGCAGGGAAACGCAGAAGCGCAAAACAATCTTGGGGTGTGTTATGAAAATGGAAAGGGAGTGGAGAAAGATCTGAACAAGGCGATATATTGGTACAAAAAAGCAACAGAGCAGGGAAACGCAACGGCACAATTCAATCTTGGGTTGTGTTATTCCAAAGGGGAGGGAGTGGAGAAAGATCTGAAAAAGGCAGTATATTGGTCCACAAAAGCAGCAGAACAGGGATATGCAGATGCACAAAACAATCTTGGTGTATGCTATTTCAATGGATTTGGAGTGGAAAAAGACCTGAAAAAAGCAGTGGAATGGTACACAAAGGCAGCAGAACAAGGGAATACACCTGCGCAATTCAATTTTGGTGTATGCTATGTCAAAGGGGAGGGAGTGGAAAAAGACCTGAAGAAAGCAGTTGAGTGGTTCACCAAAGCAGCCGAACAGGGTCATGCAGGTGCACAATTCGATCTTGGTGTATGCTATGCCAAAGGCCGAGGAGTGGAGAAAGACCTAAAGAAAGCAGTGGCGTGGTATCAAAAAGCTGCCGAACAGGGTCATTCTGATGCACAATTCGATTTTGGTGTATGCTATGCCACAGGTGGAGGAGTGGAAAAAGACCTGAAGAAAGCAGTTGAGTGGTATCAAAAAGCTGCTGAACAGGGTAATGCAGAGGCGCAATTCAATCTTGGTGTATACTATGAACAGGGTGATGGAATGGAAAAAAACCTGAAGAAAGCAGTTGAGTGGTATCAAAAAGCTGCCGAACAGGGCAATACAGATGCGCAATTCAATCTTGGTGTATGCTATCATATAGGTGCGGGAGTGGAAAAAGACCTGAAAAAAGCAATGGAATGGTACACCAAAGCTGCTGAACAGGGTGATGCAAAGGCGCAACACAATCTTAGTGTGTGCTATAAAAATGCCGAGGAAGTGGAGAGAGAATGTGCGGAAGTAGTAGAGTGTTACACAAAGGCAGCAGAACAGGGATCTGCAGAGGCGCAATTTAATCTTGGTATATACTATGTCAAAGGTGAAGGGGTGGAAAAAGACCTGATGAAGGCAGCGATGTGGTTTACCAACGCTGCCAACCAGGGTCATGCAAGAGCGCAATACAATCTTGGTCTGTTTTATTATAGGGGAGAGGGAGTGGAAAAAGATCAGAAAAAAGCAGTGGAATGGTTTATCAGAGCTGCTGAACAGGGTAATGCAGGTGCACAATACAATCTTGGTCTGTTTTATTATGGGGGAGAGGGAGTAGAAAAAAATCAGAAAAAAGCAGTGGAATGGTTTACTAGAGCTTCCAAACAGGGTAATGCAGAGGCGCAATTTAATCTTGGTGCATGCTATATCAATGGTTTTGGAGTGGAAAAAGACCTGAAGAAAGCACTGGAATGGTTTATCAGAGCTGCCGAACAGGGTGAGGCAGAGGCGCAAAACAATCTTGGTCTGTTTTATTATAGGGGAGAGGGAGTGGATAAAAATCTGAAAAAAGCACTGGAATGGTTTATCAGAGCTGCCGAACAGGGTGAGGCAGAGGCGCAAAACAATCTTGGTCTGTTTTATTATAGGGGAGAGGGAGTGGAAAAAGATTTGAAAAAAGCAGTTGAGTGGTATCGAAAAGCTGCTGAACAGGGTCATGCAGGTGCACAAAACAGCCTTGGTGTATGTTATGAACATGGGGATGGAGTAGAAAAAGACATGAAAAAAGCGGTTACGTGGTACACCAAAGCTGCTGAACAGGGTGATGTACTTGCACAAAACAATCTTGGTGTATGTTATTATAAGGGTGAGGAAATAGAAAAAGATCTGAAAAAAGCAGCGACTTGGTTCACCAAAGCTGCTGAACAGGGTGATGCAGAGGCGCAATCCAATCTTGGTGTATGCTATAAACAGGGTGGAGGAGTGGAAAAAGATTGGAAAAAAGCGGTTATGTGGTACACCAAAGCTGCTGAACAGGGTCATGCAGGTGCACAATTGAATCTTGCTTCATGCTATTATAAAGGAGAGGGAGTGGATAAAGACGTGGAAAAAGCAATGGAGTGGTATACAAAAGCAACAAAATGAATGGTCTCCGACAAATGAATGAGCCTGGCAAAACGTTAACGTGATTCTTGAAAACAGGATATCTCCACCGCGGGCCGCTCCGCGCCGGAGTCGCGTCCCCGCACCCCGAAATAAGAAAAGGGATTGACCCTCCTTTTTTACATATATTGGGAGATATTGAACATAAGAAAAACCCGCATGCAAGTGAGCGAAGCGAAACGGAGAGCAAACTGAAAGTTTGAGAACAAGCGAGGGCTGCAAGCCCGAACCGGAGAGCAAACTGAAAGTTTGCGAACGGGTTTTTCCTCAGCATTTGTCCAAGAGCCAAAGGCTCTTGAGACGTCTCACGAGCTTTTAGCTCGTGGACTTTTCCAGAGAGGGTGCGATTCCTGCGCAGGCGAAGCCCAAATGGGCAAAGCCAATTTGAGGCGGCACGCAAATCTTCGATTTGCACGCATCAGCCTGAGAGAGCACGACGGCGCAAGAAAAATGCGATTCAAGCGTGGGCCGAAAGCCCGAAGCGGAGAGCAAATCTTTGATTTGCGAACGAGTTAATTCGCGGAGGCGTGCAAGCCGAAGGCTTGCGTGCCGCCTCAAATGAGCAAAGCTCATTTGGGCTTATTCGCGATTTACTATTTCATGTTTCCACACCCAGCCAACTCCTTTTCAATACTATTCACGATGAAATAGCCTGCAGTCGCAAATCAAAGATTTGCTCAGCTAAGGGCGTCGACTTCGTCGCCACCCCGCGTTTGAAGGAGGGATAAGAACAGATACGACCCCCCTTGACCTTTTGGACTATTCAAAGTATTGAGCAGACCGGATTCCCGGTGTTGAACTCATCCGTCATCAATCATCAATCATCAATCATCCATCATCCTTCACTCCTGATTCCCTAAAAAAGAACTGCCTGGAAAAAATTGAGCCGCACTCTCCATGGAGAGATTTGCTGCCGATATACTCTTGTGTTATTTCTTTCTTTCTAAAAGTATATATAGTTAATTCATGGTCTCGAAAAAGTTAAAGGAAAAAAATCTCCGGGTCTTCCTCCTCCCTAAATAATATCTGAAGGATGATGGATGATTGATGATTGATGATTGATAGGAGGATAAGCGGCAACTGTCAAATTCTCTATTTCCCATTTTTCAATGGGTGAGGAGCGGGAGCGCTAATGGGGGTGGAATTGCCAACTGTCAAAGTTAGGTTATTATGTGATAAATATTAATAAATTGATTTTAATGTCATTAGCTAGATGTATTAGACGATATTGCCTAAAGAATTCTCCAAATAATATATGTGTAAAACATCACGCGATTATTGTTGCAATATCAACACGCAAATTGAGTCATAAAATTATTAGATATTTTCCATATTCGGGAGGAGCTAAGATTTTGGTGAAATGGTTCATAAATAAAAAAATCCCATTTAAAGTATATGAATGTTTAAACAAATCGGACTTAGAAAAAATAATTATTGATGATAATGCTACCGTATTGTGGATTTTTGGCCATGGACAAAAGAACGGTGTAAATCTTCAAAAAGAATTCTTTAAATATTCTTATTTTGACATAGATGTATATCGCAAACACCGTAAAAAAGAAATTAATCAATTTCATTGCAACAAAGACGAAGGAAAATCATTAACTGAAATATTAGCAGATGGAAACGGGATTGATTGGGGATATAAATACTGTTTTGGGATCTGTCCTAAACGAGATAAAAAAGGTGAGAGATATTCTGAATTAAATGAAAATGACATTAACGAATTGCTTGAGAAATATGATTATTCGATATTATAATAAGACTTCTGCAACGTAATCTCAACAGAGAGAGCACGAAGGCGCAAGAAAAATGCGATTCAAGCGTGGGCCGAAAGCCCGAAGCGGAGAGCAAATCTTTGATTTGCGAACGAGTTAATTCGCGGGGGCGTGCAAGCCTAAGGCTTGCGTGCCGCCTCAAATGGGCTTTGCCCATTTGGGCTTATTCGCGGTTAAATAAAATCTTGTTTTCCACCCAGCCTTACACTTTCCGAATCTCACCCCGATGAACTACGTTCAAACGTATAGGAACCAAAGCAAACAGGATATCCCCACCGCGGGCCCTCAGCGCCGAATCGCAAGTCCCTTTCGCTTCGCTCCGGGACTTGCTCCGCTGAGGGTGAGCCTGATGGCTCACCCCGCAGTCACCTCCCCGCACCCCAAATAAGAATCGGCGCACATCCCACAATTACTTCTGTTTTCCCGCTTGGGTTTACATCGCCGCGTATGTCCTGTCAGAAATCAAAAACACTCATCTGCTTTTGTTTCCCTTTTTCCTCAAAACGGCCCATATAATCAAACAGGGTATTGACATCAGATTCTATATCATGCTCCCGGCAGTATGTCTGAAACAGAGACTGAAGAGCAGGAGCTTGAAAACTATTCACCACATACGAACTGCCGTACGCTGAAATATACCTCTCCTTCATGCCCGGAAAATGTTCATCCAGTTTTGCATAAAAATAGTCTCTATTGCCTTCCCGCAACGTAACTCCCATCCCGAAGTTCACGATTCCCGCAACGCCCGCCTCATAACACAGGTCCAGGACGCCAAGCAGATTCTCTTCCGTATCATTGATGAACGGCAGGATGGGGCCGAGCCAGACGATCGCTGGAATATCATTGTCCCGCAGTTTTTTCAGGGCATCCGCCCGTTTGCTCGTTTCGGACACATGAGGTTCGAGGATCCTGCAGAGTTTGTCATCATAGGTCGTGAGAGTCATCTGAACGACACATTTTGTTTGAGAATGGATCTTGGTAAAAAGATCCAGATCACGCAGAACATTCGCAGATTTTGTCAGCACTCCGCACCCAAACCCATATTTCCCGATCAGCTCGAGTGCTCTTCTCGTATACTGAAGCTCCATTTCTAGGGGCAGATACGGATCTGACATCGATCCCATACCGATCATACACTTTTTGTGTTTTCTTTTCAGGGTGTTTTCCAAGAGAATGAGTGCATTTTCCTTCACTTCAACATCCTGAAAATCATGATCCATATGATAGCAGGAACTTCTTGAATCACAGTAAATACAGCCGTGAGTACAGCCCCGATACAGATTCATCCGGTTCTCTGCCGATAAAATACCTTTGGCCAAAACATAATGCATACTGTTATCCTCGCTTAGTCACTGAATTGAACACCATTCTGCCAGCGGATTAAGACTGCTCGCAAAACGCAAATGCCAGGTCAGCAGATATCTGCTGCGTCAAAGTACATATGCGTATATCCTCCAAGAACCGATCCGGCCACGATCCCGTCTTTTCCATCAATGATCCCGTCCCCGCGGGTCAGAGTAAATGCATATCTGACATCCGGATCAGGGGTCGTTTTCGAATAATGGAACTCATGACCCCGAAAGTTCATCCCCGGCGGAAAGAGAGAGGAGTCAGTTACTTTGCCGACAACATAATTCAAAGCCACGAACCGTTTTTCCATATGACAGTCCGCATCTAAAAGCCCGGTCATGGCATAGCTTTTTTCGTCCTGGGTAGTGATCGAACGGTTCAGCCACATCAGACCGCCGCACTCGCCAAACACCGGCTTGCCTGAATCGGCAGCCCGTTTCAGTTCTGTTTTACATCGGGAATTCGCCAAAGCCTCTGCATACAGTTCAGGGTATCCGCCCCCGAAGTAATATCCGTCCGCCTCCGGAAGGGGATCGTGGATCGGCGAGAAAAACACCAGTTCCGCTCCTTTTGTTCTGAGATGATCGAAGTTGTCCTGATAATAAAAACAGAATGCCTCATCGAGAGCGACCCCGACCCTGGTCTTCACCTCTGCGGGAGATGATCTCCTTTCTGCTGAGATCACTGAGGTACCTGCGGCGGCTGCCAGAAGAGAATCGAGTGAACAGTTTTCTTCGATGAATGCGCCGACATCCTTCATCCGTGCATCCTCATCCGCCATCATCAGACCCAGATGTCTGCTTTTGACCGAAAGTGAATCACTGCGCGGGATCCAGCCGAGAAGAGGAACGCAAAGATCGGTCGTCGTCATAGCTTTATGCTTTTCACTGCCCCCCTTCGTCATGATGACGCCGGCAAATCTGAGACGGGGATCGTACTCTGTATATCCTTTAACGAGAGCGGCGACACTTCTGCTCATCCCTTTGATATCCGTGACAAGGACGACCGGAGCGTCGAGAATGCGGGCGACATGCGCCGTGCTTGCACATTCTCCCCCGTCGACACCGTCATACAACCCCATCACCCCCTCGATAACGGCGATGTCTGCCCCCTCGCATGCAGAAACAAACGAACGGCGAACGGACTCCTCACCCATCATAAACGGATCGAGATTGCGCGAACTCCGGCCGCAGACAGCCGAATGATGGGAAGGATCAATGAAATCCGGGCCTACCTTAAACGGCTGGACCACCAGACCCCTTGCGCGAAGGGCCGCCATGATGCCTGATGAAGTGGTCGTTTTTCCGCATCCGCTGTGTGTTCCGGCGATCACGATACGGGGGATCCTGGTACTTGCTCTAATCATAATCGTTTACCTTATATCAGTTTAAGTTTAATTTTATAGAATTATATCTTATCATAGATAATTGGTGTTTCTTTCTTATGCATATTATGGAAGGGTTTCTGCCAGGCCCGTGGTGGCAGTTTTGGACGGTACTCGCTGCGGTCTGTGTTTTGGCAGGCATGTTCGCACTTGTCAGACTCGTCAGAAACAAACCTGCGTCGCTTCCTCTCTTAGGACTTGCCGGAGCTTTTGTCTTCATCCTTTCCTCCCTGAAACTCCCATCGATAGGCTCCTCGTCACATCCCACCGGAACAGGGTTCGGCTCGATACTCTTCGGACCTGCGGTCTGTTCAGTGTTTTGCACTATAGTACTGATATTTCAGGCACTTCTTCTCGGACACGGCGGGATCACCACGCTTGGCGCAAACATAATCTCCATGGGGGTCGCCGGTCCGCTCGCCGCGTGTATCATTTTTAAAATCGGCCATCTGATCCGGCATGAGTTTGGTATTCGGAGTTTTGCGGTGACCGTCTTTTTTGCCGCCGCTGCCGCCGATCTAAGTACCTATGTGATGACCTCGCTCCAGCTCGCTCTTGCGTATCCCGCACTCGAAGGCGGGATCCCTGCCGCCTTTCTTGTCTATCTGGGGATATTCAGCATAACCCAGGTTCCTCTCGCAGTAATCGAAGGGATCTTCATCGTTCTCGTGATGAGATTTGTGATCAGTATCCGGCCGGAGATCTTTATTTCGCTTGGCCTTCTTTCGAAAAAGGAGACGGAAATACTTATTTCAGTTTCTGAACCGGGTCACTCACCCGTATCAGGAAAGAAATGGATGACCATAGGCGTCATCATCGTTCTGCTTACGGCAGCTCTGGCGTTTTCGTTTGCGGTTTTCGGACCTCAGCCGGGCTCGGATGATCTGATCGCCGAAACACTGATCGATCTCGGGAACCTGCCGTTTTTCGATCCGCTCGGTCTTATCTCTGAAGAGATGCACGGCTGGTTCTTTGCCCTGCAGGCAGGGATCGGAGCGGCGGTCCTTGTCTTCTGCTTATATCTGCTGAAGACCAGGGCAGGGACCGGAGGTTCGGCAAAAAAACCTCACACGATATTTGATGAACATATCCTCGATGACGCTGCGATCAGCAGCCCGCTCCGGCATGTATCCGCATGGCTCAAATTAATTTTCTGTCTCTCTGCTATCGTGATCGGCGTGATCTCGCCTCTCCCGTATCTCCCGCTGTTTATCGCAGGGGTCATGATATGTGCGGCCCTCTTCATCGCAAAAGTCAGCCCCCGTCTCTATGCCTCGCTTCTGACGATCCCCCTTGTATTTGCGGGGACCGGAGCATTGGTGATCCTGTTCATCACCGGAGGGGGAGAGACGCTTGTGGACTTTTTCCGGATCGGAACATTGCATGTTCAGATCACGTCCGATTCCCTCGAACTTGCGGTCCTGGTCCTCTCGAGGACCTTTGCCGGTATGTGTTCTCTCTACTTCCTTACGCTTACGACACCGATGACCTCACTGTTCACGGTCCTGAAAAAACTCAGAGTGCCGCAGGCGTTCATCGATCTGTCCATGCTGATCTACCGGTACATCTTCGTTTTCATCGGCGAGGCGATCGCTATCCACAATGCCCAGATCATGCGGGGAGGATACGGAACATGGAAAAATTATCTCACCTCGTTTTCCATGCTGGCGTCGATGCTTTTTATCCGGACATGGGAGAAAGGAGAGGCGATATTTTTATCCATGGACGCCCGCTGTTATGACGGATGTATGGCTTTGCCTGATGAAGAGGGGAATATTACGCCGCTTTCTGTTACGTCAGTTGTTGTGTTTATAGCTTTGATTCTCGGTCTCCTGTTTGTGGAGATGACACTTATATGAATGAAAATGTACTTACCTTTGAAGATGTCCGGTTCTCATATCCGGGCCGCCCCGCATCGCTGAAAGGAATATCCTTTTCCATTAAAAAGGGCAAAAAAGTTGCCGTGGTGGGACCGAACGGAGCGGGAAAAACCACCCTTCTTCTGATGTGCAATGGGACGCTGGTGCCGGAAAATGGGAAGATCTTCGTGAACGGCGAGGAGATCGCCTATGACAGAGCGTCCCTGAGGGATGTTCGTACCAGGGTCGGTCTCGTGTTTCAGAACTCAGATTCGCAGCTGTTTGCCCCGAGTGTGTTTGCCGATGTGGCATTTGGGCCGATGAATCTGCATCTCCCGGAGGAGGAGATCCGGGAGCGGGTTTCTGATTCGCTGTTTGCGGTAGGTCTTGCGGGTTATGAAAAACGCCCCCCCCATCATCTGTCGGGAGGGGAGAAAAAGCGTGTCGCTATCGCAGGTATTCTTGCTATGCGGCCTGATATCCTGGTCGCCGATGAGCCGACAGCATCCCTCGATCCAGCGACCGCTGCCGAGATCATGGATCTTTTGGACGAACTCCATGAAGACGGGACGACGATCCTTCTCTCGACCCATGATGTTGAACTTGCCTACCGCTGGGCGGATGAGGTGATCCTTCTTGCAGACGGGAAGGTCCTGCATCAGGGTCAACCTGCCGAGGTCTTCACCGACTATGATCTGATGAAGACGGCGAGGATGACGCCGCCGATCCTGCTTGATCTGTATTTGGAACTGGTCAGAAGAAGTATTCTGGTGCCGGGCATTCCACCCAAAGGAATTCCGGAGATGACCCGGCTCGTTGAAGGATCGTGCCCTGTCATGACCGGGACGATCTATCTCGCAGATACGGATGATCTTACCCCGGAGTCGGCGAAAATGATCCTCGCAAAACATCCGCACCGGCATACAGGAGCGATGGGGACCCGGGCAAAAAAGTTCTGTTATCTCTCGGAGATCCCGCTCGAATACACACACGGCGTTGTGGACAAGTGTCTTCTTTCCGTCATGAGCGGGGAGGACACCATGATCCTCACCTGCGGAGGTATGCTTGACCGGGTCGAGCTTCGGGCTGCAGCGTTTGCAAAAGAAAGCGGGATCGATGTGAAGGTCATACGGGTCTGATCTGACATTCCACAGATGATATGCAAACTTTCATCCTGAAGGGGGTCATCTATGCAATATGCCGTCATACAAATATATTTCAGGCAAAAAATACATCATTAATTCATGATAGAGTGGATCATCAGGATAAATAGCTCCTTGATACCACGGAGCATGATTCTATGAGAAATGCAATGATCAATGCATGGATCAATCTTACGGCGTTCCTCGCCGCTTTGGCCTCGATCGTGACCGGGTATGTTCTCTGGATCTATTTCCCTCTGGGATCTAATAGGGGATCGATGGATTTTCTCAATATCAGTTACCAATCCTGGTATGACCTTCACTTCTATACGAGTACGCTGTTTGTGATCCTCGTTGCCATCCATCTTATTCTCCATTACCGCTGGATTCGGAATATGCGTTCAATGCTCATGAGCAAAAAATAGACCAGGAATCTTTTCCTCACTTTTTGTGTACAAAACGAGTGGGATGGTATAATATATAGAGATCATCACGACAGGGGTATTCTCATCCAAACCAGTTATTCTATATCTCCTTACAGCAAATACTTCACCAATACATTTTCATTACTGAAAATAGTTTTACTTAGGAGACCACAGAATGGATTTACCCGGAGGACCTACCCAGCCGGAAGTCATGGCCGTTTCTCTTGCAAAACTGGGCATCCGTTTGGGTGACACGGTCGTGGATATCGGCTGCGGGACCGGTACGGTCACGCTCGAGATGGCAAAACTCACCGGACCCGGCGGACAGGTTTACGCAGTTGACCGAAGGCAGGAGGCAATAGCCTGCACGCGGGAGACGTGTAAAGACAGGGAAGTTGAGATCTTCGCAGGCGAAGCACTTGATTTTCTTGCCTTACCGCATAAACCGATCGACTGCGCATTTCTTGGAGGAAGCCGAAACATGCATGAGATACTTGGCCGTCTTCAAAAGGAGGGGACCCGAAGCATCGTCGTGAATGCCGTACTGCTGGAGACCGCTGTCGAGACCATTCATGCTATGAAAGAGCTGGATATCTTCATCGAAGCCGTCCATCTGCAGGTCTCCAGATCCCATGATCTCGTGGAGCGTATCATGTTTCAACCAATCAATCCCGTTTATATCATACACGGGGGTAGAAAATGCTGACCGCAGTGGGCTTAGGCCCGGGCGACGCCGAACTTCTGACCCTCAAAGCGGTTCGCATATTAAAAGAAGCTGACACGGTTTTTGTGCCCGGCGGCATTGCTCTTGAATTAGTCAGACCCTATGCAAAAACCATCGTCACGCTGGAATTTCCAATGACCAGAAATGAAAAGGAAATCACGGCATGTATGATGAGAAATGCCGAAAAGATCCTGCCTGCCGCAAAAAGCGGCAACGCTGTGTTCGGACTGATCGGAGACCCGAATTATTACTCCACCTTCTCACGCCTTGCGGAGATGGTGAAAGCGCTGGTCCCTGACCTGATCGTCGAAACGATCCCGGGGATCAGCTCGATCACCGCCGTGGCATCCCATGCGAAAATCCCCGTCAACGGTGCATTTATGGTGACGGACGGACCCGTCATCCCCTCGACAAAGATCCTGATGAAGGTCACACGGCCGAGAACCGCGGCTGAACAGCTGAAAACTGCCGGCTACAATGATTTCATCGTTGTTGAACGGATGTATATGGAAGGAGAGAAGGTCTATCGGGGCGTTCTTCCCGAAAAAACCAACTACTTCAGCATCATGATCGCGAGGAAGGTATGAAGTATTATATCGTCGGTGCCGGATGCGGGGACCCGGGGCTCATCACTGTCAAAGGCATGGACCTTTTGAAACGTGCCGAGATCCTCATCTACGCAGGCTCGCTCGTAAATCCCGAGCTTGTCGCCGCATCGCCTGCAGAGGTAAAGCTTGATTCATGGGGAATGAAGCTCGAAGAGATCACCCGCGTGATCGAAGACGGGGTGCGGGCCGGCCGGTTCGTCGTCCGTCTCCACTCAGGCGACCCGGCGATCTACGGCTCGATCGTTGAACAGATCGCCCCTCTCGAGGCAAAAGGGATCCATGCCGAGATCATCCCGGGCGTTTCGTCGATGTTCGGCGCCGCAGCCGCACTGCAGGCCGAATACACGCTTCGCGGGGTTTCTGAATCCGTGATCGTGACCCGATCAGCGGGAGAGACGCTCGACGCAGATCAGATCGCCGAGCTCTCCGCTCACGGAACAACGATGGTCATCTTTTTATCGACCGGGCACATCGATTCTGTGATGAAAAAACTGCAGCGTCCCCCGGAAACACCGGTCGCCGTGGTCTATCATGCTTCGTGGCCGGATCAGATGATCATAAAAGGAACTATCGGGACAATCGCCGCAAAGGTGCACGATGCGGAGATAACCCGCTCGGCACTGATCATCGTCGGCGACATTGTTGCCGGGATCCACGCAGCATATACCAACTCCCACCTCTACGGATGAAGATCGTCGTTGTCACTCTGCCAAGATTCCGGGAAGCCGGAATGCGCATCGCAGCTTTTCTGGAAGCGGAGCTTGTCCCCTACGCGCCGGACATCTTCGCTGAACTGTATGGAAAATGCGATGTGATCGTCGGCGTGATGTCGGCAGGGATCGCGGTTCGCGGCTGTGCTCCGCTCCTGACCGATAAATGGCATGACCCGGCGGTCATCGTGGTCACCCCGGATCTGCGGTATGCCATCCCAGTTCTCGGCGGCCATCACGGCGGAAACGAAGTTGCAAAGCGGCTCGCTGAACTTGGGATCGAACCGGTTATTTCGACCGCGACAGAGGTGATGGGCAGACCCTCTGTCGAAGAGACTGCAAAAACCGGCGGGTTCACGATCGTCAACCGATCTTCGACGAGAGAGGTGAACGGCGCGATATTGGACGGCGATGTGCCGATCATTCGCGTGCAGGCTCCAAAGATCGTCGTCGCGGATCCGGGAGTTTCGGTTCTTGTGACCGATTCACCGTATGTGATCGGGATCGGGTGCCGGCTTGGAACGACAGCTGATGAGATCCGCTCAGCGATTTCTGCAGCATGCAAAGATGCGGATATCCCGGAGAATTCAGTAACATTATTCGCGACGACCCTGAAAAAGTTCCATGAAAAGGGACTTCACGAGGGGATCGCGGCACTCGCCGGAAACCTCATCTTTCTGGATGATGACACTATCAACAAACAGATACCGGCAACTCCATCCCGTGCGGAGATGCTCGGACTCTGCGGAGTTGCGGAGCCCTGTGCTCTCGCTCTCTCGAAAACCGGCTCCCTCATACTGAAAAAAACCGTATACGGGCGTGTAACTATTGCAATAGGAAGATAACATGAGTATTTTATGGATCGTAAGTTCAGGCCCGGGAAGCACACAGCAGCTTACCCCCGCCGCAATGAAGGCAATTGCCTTGGCTGATGTGATCATCGGCAATGCATTCTATCTGGATATGCTTGAACCGCTGTTGAAAAACAAACAGGTCATCCGAAGTGCGATGGGAAAAGAGGTCGACCGTGCCCGCGAGGCGTGCCGCCTTGCAAAAGACCACACTGTGGCAATGGTCTCGGGAGGAGATGCCGGCGTCTATGGTATGGCGAGCATCGTTCTTGAGATGGTCGAACGCGAGTTCCCGTCCCAGGAAGTCATCATGCTGCCCGGCGTTACTGCGGCCACCGCGGCGGCGAGCCGGCTCGGATCCCCGATCTCAGGGGACCATGTGACCCTGAGTCTCTCTGACCTCCTGACGCCCTGGGAGATCATCGAAAAACGCCTAGGTCTTGCCGCACAGATGGGCACGCCGATCGCTCTTTATAATCCGAAGAGCCGCGGACGCCCGCTGAACCTTGCCAAAGCTCTCAAGATCATTCTGACCTGCCGCGACCCGGAAACGCCGGTCGGCATTGTTAAGAATGTGTTCCGGGAAGGCGAAGAGACCCATATAACAACGCTTCGGGAGCTCGCCGAAAATGATGATATTGTGGATATGCACTCGATTTTGATCATCGGCGGCGAAGAAAGCAGAATCTGGAAGGAGGATGAAGATGTCAAAGGAATCATTACACCCCGTGGTTACCACAGAAAATACGTATACTGATATCGGCGCAGACACACCGGAAGGATTTTCCATCTCTTCACGGAGCCGGAGCCTTGCCCGGGAAGCTGTCGGGAATGAAACGCCTGAAGACCGTATCAGGCAGAGATGTTCGATCGCGGTTGGAGACTGGGCAATGGCAGACCTTCTCCGGTTTTCCCACGACCCGGTAACTGCCGGACTTCGAGCCCTCGAAGCCGGCGCCCCGATCTTCACCGATATCCGCATGGTCCTGACCGGGATCCAGAAGAAAGGCCATTCCTCAACGGTCGAGTGCGCCTTGGATTATGGCGCTGACATTTCGAAAGATTTGGGGATCACCCGCAGTTCCGCCGGGTTCATTGCCCTGAAAGAGCGGCTCGACGGCTCGATCATCGTGATCGGGAACGCCCCGAGTGCTCTTCTGACGGTCTGTTCATTTGTGGATGAGGGCATCCGTCCGGCTCTCGTGATCGGAACCCCGGTCGGGTTTGTCAATGCGGCTGAGTCGAAGGAAGTTCTTCGCACGAAGCCCGTTGCATCGGTTTCGAACGTCGGGACCCGGGGCGGGACGCCGATCGCGGTGGCTTCGCTGAATGAGATCATTACGATGTTTACTGAACTGAGAAAATGATCGATCCGGTCACTGGTTTTGCATATCCTGAGTCGTGGACGGAAAAATGCCGTGATGAAAAAGCATTGGCAGCCGCAAAAAGCGGTTTTGGCGTGCTGACCTCGACCGGCGCTGTTCTCCGACGGGGGTTCACCACCGGTTCAACGGCGGCGGCGGCGTGTTACGCTGCGGTCGCCTCGCTTGCTTTCCCCGTTGATTCTGCCCCGATCCTTCTCCCCTGCGGGATCCTCGCCGAGATCCCTGCTGTCGGAAAAGACGGGGAAGGCTCTGCCAGAAAATTTTCAGGAGACTATCCTAACGATATCACGGCAGGGATCCTTATCTGTGCGAAGGCTTCTCCTGCAGGTGAGATATCTCTCGAGACCGGTGAAGGGGTCGGCAGGTTCGTTCGGGAAACGCCCCGTTACCAAAAAGGCGCTGCCGCCGTAAGCCCGCCTGCGAAAAAAGAGATACTAGATGCGATCTCTTCAGCATGCCGTGCGGCAGGACTTCCCGGAGCCTCGGTCATACTCACGATCCCCGACGGCCGAAGGATCGGGGCACTGACCCTGAACCCGAAGGTCGGTATCGAAGGGGGCATTTCCGTTGTCGGAACGACCGGGTTTGTTGAACCCTGGGACGATCATCTCTCGGAAACGGTGAGTGAGCGGATCGCTGAAGCGAAAAATGTGGTCATCACCACCGGAAGGATCGGGCTTCGTTACTCAAGACTTCTTTTCCCTGATCACGAAGTGGTCCTTGCCGGATCGAAGCTCGCTGAAAGTGTGAAGGCAGCGGGAAACTGCGAAAAGGCTGTCATCTGCGGTCTGCCCGGCCTTATTCTGCGGTTTTTCCATCCTGAAGTCGCGACCTCCCGGGGTTTTCCGACCGTCGAAGAGCTGATCGCCGGACCTGACGGTATATCCGTTCTCGCAGAAGAGCTGGACGCAGCAAAGCAGAAATACCCCTGGCTTCGTATCGTTATTATGGATAGGAACGGTCAGGTCATCGGAGATACACAATGAAAATCGTAGGTGTCGGATGCGGCGAAGGAATGCTCACGAAGGAGGCAGAGACCGCGTTACGTGAAGCAAAAAGCGTGTACGGATCAAAACGTGCGATCGAACTGGTCAGAGCATCCATCCCAAAAGATGCGGATGTCGTCGAGATAACGGACTACAAAGCGCTTCGAACGCTTCCCGATGACGCGGTCGTTTTATCGACAGGAGACCCCCTGATGGCAGGGCTCGGGTATCTGCCGGGGGAGGTGATCCCGGGGATCTCGTCGATGCAGACAGCGTTTGCGAGGCTGCATGTCCCGTGGACAGATGTCGCGGTCGTCAATGCTCATGGAAAAGATCACAAAGCTGCCGTTTCACGCACGGTCCAGGATATCGCCGCCGGCCATACGGTTTTTCTTATAGCAGATCCGGATCTTTCGATCGATGAGCTGGCACGTTCGCTTTCTCCTTCGGTGAAGATCGCGGTCTGTGAGGATCTTGGATATCCAAACGAACGGATCACACAAGGAACTGCCGGCAATCCTCCAAAAGTTCTGAGCCGGTTGTTTTGTATAATCTGCGGGTATTAAAAATCCATTCCTGAAAAAAGACTGCTGGAAAAATATGTGATGGGAGGAGCCTCTCTCACTCCTCTTCCTGTTTTCCCCGTTTTGCTTTTGCCGAGGCATTCCAGTAGCCGAAGAAGTAGCCGATGATGATCGCCCCTATCGCAGCCTGGAGACAAAAGAAGAGAGACTCGATCTCGCCGCTCGGGGGTGCCCAGATGGACTCGAACCAGGGAGTATAGCCTGTTTCATCGATCATCTCGGCGGCGCCTCCGTCAGCACCTCCCCATCCTTCCTCTTCTCCGCTGCCGGACTGAACGAAGGCCAGGGTTGCGACCACAAGAAGTACAATGACGAGTATCCCGACAAGGATCTCGAGATGGGCTTTTTTCATGCTGCCTCTCCCTGGATTTTTGCGATCTCTTCATCCTGAATGATACCGAGCTTCTTTAAGATCTCAGGCTTCACACGGACGATATACTTTGCAACAAGCCCGCAGATGATTCCTTCTATCACTGCGAGCGGGATCTGAGTGACGGCAAAGATCCCGGCAAATGCGATAAAAGCCGTAAGGATGCTGCCCTCGACCGGAAACACTAATGCAAGCTGCAGTGAGGTCACGGTATAGGTAACCAGATTTGCGGCCGCCGCGGTGATGAAGACCGCAGTTCCAAGACCGACCTTTCCGGTTTTTCGAAGGCCGACAAAGATGAGCCAGGCAACAAACGGTCCCGCGATCGCCATGGAAAATACGTTTGCTCCTAGCGTTGTCAGTCCGCCGTGGGCAAGCAGCAGCGCCTGGAACAAGAGAACGATCGTTCCAAGAACCGAGGTGATGAACGGTCCGAAAAACGCAGCGGAAAGCCCGGTTCCGGTCGGGTGAGAACAGCTTCCCGTTACTGACGGGATCTTGAGTGCGGAAAGTACGAAGACAAAGGCGCCGGAAACCGCCATCAGCGGGAGAACGCGCCGGTCCTCCTGAATCATTTTGGTCATTTTCCAAATACCGTAGATGACAAACGGAGCTGAAAGAACAGCCCAGAATATACACCAGCCGATGGGTAAATACCCCTCCATAATGTGCATAATAAAAATTGTTTTAACTAATATTTAATTGTTTAGTACTCGCATTGATTTGCTCTAAAACCACTAATTATTGGAAGCAGGATCCGTCAAAAAAATAGGTGTGTGAAATCAGAGGTGGGCAGATATCGCAGCTCTCGCGTTATTGAGCATCATATCTGCAAGAAGAGGGTCTTTGCCTATCGGATCAGCATACACGAGAGGGATCTCTTTCCCGTTCTCAAGAGTGAAACTGCCGCGGCGTTCCCCGGTTTTCAAACCAAGAAGTTCCGGGATGTCATGCAGAACATGCACGCCTTTTGCAAGGAAAAGCGGAACGACAACAAGAAGATCGAGATCCTCTTTTTTCATAAAATCGAGCCCTTCAACAACATTCGGGCTGCTGTTTTCCATAAAACAGGACCGAAGAAGATACTCGTCGGTTTTTTCACCGATGAGTTCCGCTGTGGCGGTGACAAGTTCTTTATTGTAGTTGAGTCTGCTTCCATGACCTATCAGAAGTAAACCTTGTTTGCTCATAATTAATTTATGACACACACACTATAAAATAAATTGGATTTATATCCAGATAGTCTGACCTGAGACGCGCCTGGAATCAGCATGAGGAAAAACGTTCATGTCTCTGTCCCGCAGGGATATTTTTCTTCGAGAGACTTTGTTGAACAGGGCTTGATATCGATGACCGGCGTATTATCCAGAGCATCCAGACCGCGTACGGTGAGGATATTTTCCTGTATCTCCTCGAGGGTGACTGGAGTCAGAGACACCGGGTTTGGACGGTCCGGCGACCGGGTGTTGAACACCCCAGTGAGAGGATTTTTCCTGTCACCGCGCGGGTGGACACGCAGAACACTGCGGTCGGACCGGTCAAACCAGCAAAGAACAAACATCTCTTTTCCGGCAGAAAGTCCTTCAAGACCCTGAATATACGTTGGATCTATGATAATTTTGCTGATAAGGTCCGTGTCTCTTTCCGTAAACGGAGGGGAACTTCGCTCCTTGAACGATGAGACCACCGTGCCGATAGGTCTGCACACATACTCTTGCGTCATTGAATCTCCTGTTTGTCTGCAGAGATGATCATCTTTATTCACATGGCACCACAATAGGCAGTTCGTTATGCAGGATGACTTCGACTTTTATCCCGTACACATCCTCGATTATCTGCGGGGTCACGCCGTATTTATCGCATGACGCATAGATTTCTCCGTTTTTCATGAAAACGAACCGGTCTGCAAACCGCAAAGCAAGGTTGAGATCATGCATGGTCATGATCGTAGCACAGTTGTGACGGTCGACCACATGACGAATAAGCTTTAGGATCTCCATCTGCCGGGAAAGATCGAGAGCGCTGGTCGGTTCATCGAGCAGAAGAACGGAGGGTTCCTGAACGATAGCACGGCAGAGACAGACCCTCTGCAGTTCGCCGCCTGAGAGCTCATCGATATATCTGAGCTGCATCTCAGAAAGCCCGAACTTTTCAAGTGCATCATACACAAGTTCGTAATCATGTTCGGTTATCTTCCAACCGATGTGGGGTTTTCTTCCCAGAAGAACGGAATCAAAAACGGTCATACGGGCCGCCTCATTTCTCTGGGCAACGTATCCTGCTTTTTTGGCGATCTCGGAGCCTGACATTTTTGCCAGATCATGTTCATCGATCATGATCGTGCCGGTCTTTGGTCTAAGAATCATATTCATGCATTTGAGCAGTGTGGATTTTCCAACACCGTTTGGACCGAGGATAGCGAGGATCTCTCCCTGAGCCACACCGACATCAATTTTTTCCAGAACTTTCGAGGTGCGGTACTCAAAATCAACACCGTTTACGGTCAGGATCGCGGTCCCGTTGCCGCCATTGTGATGTTCGTGAGCATGTTCATGGGAGTGAGGGTGGGTATGGATCACACCATCCCCATGTCTGTGGGGATGGTTGTGAAGCTCTTCGTCTAAATGATCCCCGGTCACATCCGCCTCCCCCTGATAATAAGATAGATGAATACAGGAGCGCCTAAAAATGAAGTCAAGACCGCAACCGGGAGGACATGCGGAGCGATCATCGTCCGGGCAACCGTGTCTGAGACCAGAAGGAGAAGAGAACCGCAGACGATACTTGCCGGGATCAGAAACCGGTGATCATCTCCGACGATCCTGCGCATCATGTGCGGACAGACCAGGCCGACAAATCCGATAATGCCGAGAAAGGACACAATGACCGCACTGATCAGGGATGCGGCGATCATGCCGATCAGTCTGGTGCGTCCTACATTAACGCCCAATCCTTTGGCCGTTTCTTCTCCTGCATCGATCGCATTGTAATCCCAGCGTTTGTAAAAGATATACACCGCACAGATCAGAGCGATCAGAGAAATCAGGCCGAGTTCAAACCAGCTGGCACGCGATACATCCCCAAACTGCCAGAAAACGATGGAGGCAAGGCGCGTATCATCAACAAAATACTGTATCGCCATCAGGCCTGCAGTGAACAGAGAACTGATCGCCACGCCCGCAAGAACCATCGTCTCAGGGGTCGCCCCGCGGATCTTGGCGATGAAGAGGATGATCACGGTGGTCAGAATGGAAAAAACAAACGCCGATAATGTTGTCAGATACGGGTTGTTTATAACGACCGCGTCGGCGATGCTGCTTCCGGTCGTTCCGGCTCCGAAGAGAAGGATGCCGACCGCCGCACCGAATGCGGCCGCATTGGAAAGGCCGAGCGTGAAGGGGGATGCGAGCGGATTACGCAAAACAGACTGCATAGTTACGCCAGCGATCGCCAAACCCGCTCCCGCTATGATCGCAGTCAGCGCCTGGGGGATCCGGATGTTCCAGATGATCCGTTCATAAAGGCTTGTTCCCGCTCCGCCGAATATGGTCACGATGATATCCGGGATCGGGATACTGACAGCGCCGACCGACACCGAGATCAGAAACATGACTGCGGTCATAACGACCCCGATAAGAACGATGAAGACTTTTTTTCCAATATATTTCTGATAGTTTTCAGCAGATCTGACGATTTTTTCACTCATTATAATCACAGCCTATGAATGAGGATCACTGCGCCAATCTTTGATACGAGAGACCGTTCATATTCGCCTTCAGCTGCTCATAGACAGGAGCGCCGTCGATGAAGGTGTAGATCTCATCTGCCTTTGCTGCAGGATCGATATCCGCAAATCGACCGGGATAGAGGATCGTTCCTATGTAGTAGGCATTTGCCATACTCGTTTCGTGGTTCGTACCCATTGAGGTGTGAGGATTGACCGCATAGACTTCCCCTGTCCTGACCGCTGTCAGTTCCTGATAGGACGGATCGTTCTGCAGTTCAGAGATCCCGCCGCCGCCGGCAGCCGACATCGTGTTCAGATCGACAAAGATGATGGCCGGATCCCAGGCAAGGATCTGTTCCTTAGATACTGCCGCATATCCGGTGCTCGTTGCCGTGTTGACGCCGGAGGCGGCATTCTTTGCATGAAGAACGGTGAACGGATAATAGGTTGGGTCAGTCCCGTCGATCCCGTGGGCTCCGCTGTAGGAGATGCCGCCGACATACACGATCGGTTTATCAGCATCCGAGACGCCGGCAGTCCGGCTTTCGAGATCCGCACGGGTATCGTCGAAGTATTTGATCACTGCTTCGGCCCGGGGTTCTGCATGGAGGATCTTTCCGATCATTCGCAACGATTGAGCTACTTTATCACCGTTCGTAACATAATCTCCCGAGTAGAACAAAACGACCGGGATACCGGTCTTTTCCTGGATCTCATTTGCGGACTGGATAACGGTGTCGCTGTATCCTGCCATAAACAAAACATCAGGATCAGCAGATAAAAGCCGCTCGGCATCAACAACGCCTTTGGCGGTCCCAAGAACCGGGAGCTCTTTGATTGTCGGATTGGCGATCATGTAAGGACGGGATTCCCCGGTAGAAGCAAGAAAATTGCTGTCCTGATAATCTATTGCGATCATCCGGTCAGTCACATTAAGATAAGCAAAGTAGCGGGATGAACCCGAGCCGCTGACAGCGATCCGCTGCGGATCATCAGGCACGATCACAACACGGCCGGAAGAATCGGTGATGGTGATCGTACCGTCTCCCGATTCCTCCGGAGAGGTTACGCAGCCTGCAGACATACAGGCCAGAGCGATAACAAAGACTAAAAGTAGAGCAGACAGTTTTTTCATAGTATTATCATTTTTCAATTACGTCATACTACATATTATGTATTTCTATTTCATAGGTCTTGTTAGCACAAACACTTCAATTTCGTATGATTTATTATCCCATATAACCTCTATACTATTTATGAAAAGTTTTGATGATGCAGTGGAATTCCACGGACATACCTGCGGGGGACTTGCCCTGGGATACAAAGCCTGCGAACTTGCCGTCGAAAAACTCGGACTCTCCTTCTCCGAAGACGAAGAAGTAGTCTGTATCACGGAAACGGATTCCTGCACGGTCGACGCGATCCAGGTTGTTCTCGGCTGCACTGCAGGAAAAGGCAATCTGTTTATCAACAACTGGGGAAAGAATGCCTTCTCCTTTTATCGGCGCGACAATGACACCTCGATCCGTCTGGTCGCCAACCCTGAATCCAGGAATGAAGATCCAAAGATGACGGAACTTCGTCAAAAGGTATTCTCCGGAAAGGCGACCTATGAAGAAGATGAACAATACCATGCCCTCTCTCATGAATGGATCGACACGATCCTCGCCACGCCGGCGGAGAAATTATTCACCGTAAAAGAGGCGGTCGAACTTCTCCCGGGCCGCGCAAGGATCTATAATAATGTGATCTGTTCCGTCTGCGGCGAACAGGTCGCCGAGGGACTTGCCCCCGTCATCGACGGAAAACCGGTCTGTATCCCCTGTTTGAGAAAGTAAAACACCACCTCATCTTTTTTTGCGGAGTGCAGCCATAGGCCGCCCGTAATCATGATTCGCGCACGCAACTCATAAAATTATTTAGTAGTAAAGCAACATAATTTGTATCAAATCGCCGAAGAGTTAAAAGGAGACAGAAATGGCAAAAAAACTCATGATACAGGGAACCATGTCCAATGTGGGAAAAACCACCCTGACAGCCGGTCTTTGCCGGATCCTCGCTCAGGACGGGCACCGTGTCGCCCCATTCAAACCGCAGAACCTCGCTTCAGCGGCATATGTCACAAAATCCGGGGACAAAATCGGGATCGGCCAGGCGGTCCAGGCTGAAGCGGCAGGGATCGAACCTGACGGACGGATGAACCCTGTCCTCGTCAAACCGTGCGGATCAGGGACCGAGGTCTGTATCAGAGGAAAACCGGTTCCCGGGATCACGGAATACGGCAGCATGACCAAGCTCATGCCTGAAGTGCTTTCCGCATTCCAAAGTCTGGAGAAAGAGTATGATATCATCATCATCGAAGGGGCGGGAGCCGCTGCCGAACTCAACCTCATGGACCGTGACATCGCCAACATGGGTTTTGCGAAAAAAGTCAGCGCTCCGGTCATCATCGTCGGCGACATCGAACGCGGCGGAGTGTTTGCTTCGCTTTACGGGACATTTGGTCTCTTCGACGACGCGGCGAAAAAACTCGTCCGCGGTTTTGTTATCAACCGGCTCAGCGGCGACCCGAAGCATCTTGGGATCGGGCCGTCGCGTCTCACCGATCTGACCGGGGTCCCGGTCCTCGGCGTTGTCCCAAAACTCGACATCCATCTGCAGGAAGAGGATATCCCGGGACCGATACCCCGTGACGACAGCCTGCTTGAAAACAAAGCGTACCGTGAACATCAGCTGGATCTGCTCGCCGATGCTCTCCGCAAAGCGCTCGACATGGATGCGGTGTATAAAATACTGGAGGAAAATACATGAAGTTCGTTATATCATACAGCTGCGGAAAGGACAGCACCCTTTCACTTCACAAAATGATCGCCGCCGGGCATACGCCGGTCGGACTGCTCGTCATGGTGAACAGGGACGAAAAACTCTCCTGGTTCCACGGAGTCGATCTTGGTCTGCTTGAACAGATCTCAGCCTCGCTTGAGATCCCGCTGATCAAATGCGAATCAGGGGGAGAGGAGTACCATCTGGAACTCGAAGAAGGACTCCGCCGTGCAAAACAGCTCGGAGCCGAACTCTGTGTCTTCGGGGACATTGACATCGAAGAACACATGGAATGGGGCATGGCGAGATGCAAGGCCGCAGGACTTATTCCCTATTACCCGCTCTGGCATCGAAACAGAGAGGAAAATACGAAAGAACTCATCGATCTTGGGTATCAGTGCGTGATAAAGTGTGTCCGGAATGCTGATCTTCCAAAAGAGATCCTCGGAAAAGTTCTGGATCATGAGATGGTCGCATTCATGAAGGAGAAGGGGATCGATGTCTGCGGTGAAAACGGCGAGTATCATACCGTCACCGTAGGCGGACCGATCTTTCAGATGCCGGTTCCGTATGAATGCGGCGAGATCTTAGATCTCGGCAACACCTCTGTTATCAGCGTCACGCCAAAATCTCTTTGATCCGGCCGGATCACAATAACCAACTATTATTTTTTTCAGGGGTCCATGTATGCATATGGATACACTTGTTTGGAGTATTGAACTCCCGCCCGAGACCGGCTCATGGTACACTGCGGTCGATTATGTCGTCAACGATCTCGGGATCTTTGCAAAAACCGAAGAGCGGTCGAAAAAGAGCGGGGCGGCTGCCCAGTTATGGGGATTTCGGGCCGGAAAAAACAAAGTGAAAGGGACCGATTATCTCGCCCGGATACAAGGCAGGCAGGCTCTTCTCTGGGAAAAGATCACTGAGGTGATACCGGGTGATCGGCAGATAACCGTTTTTGGAAACAGACAGACGAAGATCGTGCTCTTCTGTTCACCGGAAAATTTTTCGGCTGTCAGGGATATGGTCGAACGGATGACCAAAACCCGCCCGATGGAGAGAGGACCAAGCCGCAAGGCCGCCGGCTGGCTGTGTTGGGAACAGGACGAGGACTGGGAAGCGGGCGAATCTCTGGAGGAGATGGTCGAAGCTGAACGAAACGGGGATCAGCGTTTCATCGAGGACGAGATCCTTGCCGAGACGGTTCTGCGATAGATATGCATATATCCCGCCTCGCGCAATAGGACATGAGTATGGGTGCATTTATCGACAGCCTGAAAACCAGTGCCAAAATCGGCGCTGATGAAGTAAAGAAGTCAATGAGGGTCAGCCAGCTTCAGACGGAGATCAGCCAGCTGGAGAAGAAGCAGACTGAAATCTATGCCAGTATTGGAAAGCTGGCAGTCGAGTCCGAAGGTTTAGAAAAGTTTGGGGATATTGGAACCGAACTTGCAGGACTGGAGGAGGAAACTGCCGCAAAGAGGGCTGAACTCAGCGGGATGAAAACCCCGGCAGACGGATCCGCTGCCTGCGGGGATGGTTTTTGTAAAAACTGCGGTACAAAATACACCGAAGGAACCAAGTTCTGCAGTTCCTGCGGTGCGAAACTTACCTGATCTTTTTTAGACGGATATGGGGATGCAGAAATACGTGCATACCCGCTCCTTTCCGCATATGTTTCTGCCAGGTGAGCGGGTGGTACTGGGGATAGGCAATACCGATGAACAGCAGAAGTATTCCTGCATACTGGATCCAGGAAACCGATTCGCCAAGAATAATGACCGCACAGATGATAGAAGCCGGCAATTCCGATGAACTGAGGATCGTGGTCATTCCGGTCGGGATCCTCGGTGCGGCGATCGCAAACAAAAACATCGGCACAACACATCCGATCGACCCCAGGATGACCCCATACTGCCAGATCCCGGAAGCGAATATTCCTTCCGTGAAATACCGGGGCGTAAAGAGAAATATCATCATGACAAGCGAGGAACTGATGATAAGATAACTTCTGTTCAGGGGATGCATCCCGATCTCGACCCTGCCGAGCAGGAACATATATAATGCGTAGAGAAGGGCGGAGAGAAGCCCGAATATCACACCGGCCGGATCAAGCGGCCCTTCCAGTCCGGCAAAACCTGCAGCCAGAAACGTTCCGATGACGAGAAGGATGACGGATATGACTATCTTCGGCTGAGGGAGTCTCCTCTCGGCGACCGCCTGGATCAGGACACCCATCCAGGTGAACTGGAAGAGGAGAATGACGGAGATGTACGCCGGCACGGTCTGGAGAGAAAGACAGTAGGTCACCGTAACAAGACCGATACAGGCTCCGGCAAGGAACACGCCGGGAATGCGGCGAAAGAGCGGTCTTGGATCACCCGTTTTGGGGAGAGGCTGATTTTTCACGCGGCGAAACAGATAAAAACCGGCTATAATAACGGAAAGGATCAGCCACCCGTAAAAGTACTGGCTCATAACCAGATCCTGCCATGAAAAACCGGCAGCATATGCAAGTTTTATCACGGGCGATGAAGGCCCGTAGCAGCATCCGCCGAGAAAAACAAGGAGGGGGAATATGAGCAAACGAAGGTCCATTTCTGTCCCTTATTATTTGCGTTCCATCTATTTTAAGCCGGCAGAGGAGCAAAAAATCTTATGAAAAACCCCGCTTCAGCATGTTTTTTTCGAGCTGTAAGAGGGATATTTTGATCTCCGGATCAGGGGAGAATCCGCCGGGACTTCCGTCGGCTGCGATGACACGATGACACGGCACGATCAGCGGCGTAGGATTTCGCGCCATAGCGTTTCCAACAACACGGGGATGCGTCCCGACCGCTTTGGCGATCTCGCCGTAACTTCGTGTTTCACCGTAGGGGATCTCTGATACGGCACGGTAGATCTTCGCATAAACGCTGTCGCCTGACACCGCGGATGAGATCAGCGGGGAAAAACCGGTCCCTTTTCCTGCAAGGAACATGGTGAACTGGACCGGGACTTGACCCTCCGGCGCTGTGCGGACGAATCTGACCCGGTGGACCGCCTGACCGTCATAATCGACCGCGACCTTCCAGAGCCCGAAACTACAGCCGCCCTGACGCATCACGCCCCCATTGTGCCAACGTTGTTTTCACCGTATCCACATCACACTCTTTCAGTTCGGCCTGCATCCAGGGAGAAAGACCGCCGAAGATCTCGCCTTCCAGGAATCTCTGGTCCCCGAGGATCAGAACGCCCCGGTCGGTCTCGGTTCGAAGCACCCGCCCGAGAGCCTGCATCGATTTGTTGATCGCGGGAAGCGTGTAGGCGATGAACTCGCCTTCCGCTCCGAACTTGCGCCGGTAATAACTGTTGACCATCCGCCTGACCGGCGTGAACGGAGCGAGCGGGAGCCCGATGACCATTGCCGCGGTCAGTTGATCTCCCCGGTAATCCAGTCCTTCGCTCCATTTTCCGCCGCAGACGGCGAAAAGTACACCGGATTTGTGTTTTCCCGGCAGGGAGATGAACTCTTTGAGCGCTTCGTTCGCCTCATCCGACTCACGCGGCTCGATGAACACCTGTTTATTTCGGATCCTGCTTATGCATGCTTCGGCGAATCTGCTCTGGAGCTGATAGGAGGGGAAGTATATCGCGATGTTTCCCGGAAGTTTGGCAAAGGCAAGGATGTATTCCTGAATAGCCTGCGTGTTTTCAGCGTTCTGCCGTTTGGAAAATGCAGTCGTGATGTCCCTTGTCCCAAGAACCATCCTGTTTTCTTTGGGAAAAGAGTTTGCAAGCGACAGGGTCTTCACCGGCATACTGCCGAAGTAATATTTTTTGTATGAACCGACCGGGGAGAGCGTTCCGCTGATCAAAACGGTCGCTGCATGTTTGGAGACGAGCTCCTGAAGTCTGTCGGCAGGGTCGATGTTTCGGACTTCGAGCGTGATGACCTCGGTGTCTTTGGTGTAGACAGTCAGAAATGCCGGGTCGGTCGAGGAGCGGTAGAGCCGGATCAGAAACTCGCAGAGTTTTTCGATCGCCGACTCGCGGTAGTCGCCCCGCTCGATGCCGCGTTCGCGCATGGCCTCTTTGATGGAAATGATGTCTTCCAGCATCGCCTCGGGTTTTTCGTAAAGGGAACCTTTGATGATGAACCGGTTGAAGATCTGGGGGTCGAACCAGTCTTCGGCCTCGTTCGATCGCTGAAGTCCGTCGATGAATTCGGCGATCCTGGGGAGGATATGGCGGATCGCCTCGGAGCCGCGGACCTTGTCCCGAAGCGAAGCGATCTCGTTTGCCGCGGCTTCGATGTCGGTGTCCCTTATCCTGATGCTCTGGATCGTCTGGATGACGTCGCCTAAGTTGTGGGCTTCATCTAAGAGGAGCATGACGTTGTGCTCCTCGCACTGGAGATTGACGTAGAGCTGTTCCCTGATATCATCGTTGAAGAGGTGATAGTAGTTGCAGATGATAACATCGGCCCCTTTGGCCGCTGAGAGCATGAGGTCGTAAGGGCAGACCTTTCCGGCAAAACTCAGAAGTTCATTCGGGCGGACGATCTGCTTCTGGGCGATCTCGGATTTCCGCCTGAGTTCGGGCGAGGGGATCATCCGGCGGCCGCCTTCTTCGCTTTGGATGAAGACCCGGCTGTTGACGAAGTAGGGGCAGATAAGGGGGTGTTCCCGGTCCTGTTTTCTGATCTGGTCGAGGATCACTTTGTCGGTCGCGGGGTCGAAGGAGCCGCGGTCGGCCCTCTGCTGCATAAGAGATGAGGTGAATGCTTTGACTCCTTCGCATCTCCGGTAGACATCGCCGAATCCCCCGAGGGGACACATGTTTCCTTTGCCGATCAGGTAGACGAATTTCAGGGTCGGCTGCTTTTTTTGTCTGATGAGATCGAGTTCACGGATAAAGATCTGGAGCTGCGAGATAGTCCGGACGGCGATGAGGATCTTTCGTCCGTTGGCTTTCGCGAGAAGGCTTGCAATGACGCTGGATTTTCCGCTACCGGTCGGTGCGTCGACTAAGAGGACGCCGTTTTGTTCGGCGGTTTTTTCAACCTCTTCGAGCATTTCCTTTTGGTTTTTCCGGTAGGTCTGGTAGGGAAAAAAATCAGCGGTGTCTGCCATGAGTAATGTATTATTTGTCTGGACCCATATCTATTAAGTATGCCTCTTTCGACCCAGACCAAAGATCAGATACTTACGCTTCTCAAAAAGGTGGAGACGTGTTCCCGGCAGGGGAGTTTTGCCGGGTCGGAAAAGATCATCGCGCCGGATGCGGTCCTGTTTGCACCGGGTATCGAACAACGCGGACGCGAGCAGTTTTCTCTTAAGCCTCTTGTGTTCGAACGGTCTGAGGTGAAGGGGGAGGGCGTGATCGCCTGGGTGTCGGGCGAGTGTACTTCTGACGGAAAACCCGGCCGGTTCTCGGCGGTCCTGCGGGGAACGGGACATGCCTGGGAGCTTGTTCTTCTGCATATCGCGTGAAAAAGTCCTCAATCCATACTATTAATATTGATATCGCGCTATGCTGGATCATGAGAGAAAGCGGGTTGGACGCGAAACGCGACCGACCTCAGCGGAGGCGGGGTGAGGCGACAGGCTCGCCCTCAGCCGAGCAAGTCGTCAGACTTGCGAGCAAATCTTTGATTAGCAACTGGGGGACGGGCCGTCAGAGAGCCGGATTGATATGTGCAGTGACCGGTACGGTTTTACTGTGGATCCCGATCGGTCTGATGATCGTGACCGCTTTTATCGGAACATTATCAGCCGGGAGGCTGCTGATGGATTATTTTATGCCGGCCGAGCTGTTTTTCCTTGTTCTGGCAGGATGGATCCTGCTCCTTATCGGGTCATTGGTCACGCAGAGGATGAGGATCCTGGTGGCGGCGCTTGGAGGCGCAGCTTTCGTGCTTCTTTTTGCAAGTCAGCTGACCGCGGTTCTGAGCGGGCTTGCTTCCGGCGCCATTCCTGCGGAAGGTTTTATCTGGTATCTTGTACTTGGGATGCTTATCTTGTATGATGTGCTGGTGATCGTTTTGGGCGTTGCCGGGATCCGTCTTTCGCATGCAGTGAAGACGGCGGCATGATCTCAAATGAAAAAACTGAGGTACTTATGATAGGCACTTCGATTTCGTGTACGGAGTTAGTGTGGGTTTATTCGCGGTTGGCTTTCTCATGCTTCCGCACCCAGCAAAATCCTTCCAAAATCTCACTTTCAGCCGACAAATCCTTTCGCCCCCTTTTTTTCGTGAAGCTCGTGTGATACCCGCAATCGCAAACCTTCGGTTTAGTCGCAAGTTTCCTTCGAAAACTTGCTCCGCTAAGGCCGAACCTTGCGGTTCACCCCGCCTCAGCTGAGGGACCTAAAGGTCCCCGCTATCCCTACAGCCCGCATACATCCCTGATCAGCGCCGCCGCTTCCTGGTCCCTTGCTCCCCCGCATTTCCGCACGATCCCCAGATGATACTCAATCAGTTCACGCAGTTTTGGATCATGATCCATCACATACCTTGTGGCATGGACCGTTGCATCGATCACTGAATTGAACCCCCTGTTCACCGGCCGGAGCTGATCACGGCAGTACTCTGACCCCACCGGTTCAAGTTCGACAAACAATGCCTCCTTCGTCTCATTCACCACCTCGGCGGTAAATGCCATCCAGGCATCCGCATCACAGAGAAGCTGCATCACCGTTCCGCCGACAAACACCTTCCGGAGATCCGGTTTTGCCACATCGGAAAATGCATACAGCGGATACAGATAGGAGTCGCTCACAAAGTTTGCGGTCACCCAGCCGTACTTCGCCACGTTCTCCGCGGTCTTTGACCCCTTATACAGGATCATCTTCGGATACTGACCTGCTCTGACGATGATCCCGATCGGCGCCGCATTATCTTTCGTGACCGCGATCACCTCAGTGATCCCTTCGCCTAACAGTCCCATTGCCACCCCTCCAGAAGCGCGGTGAAGATCCCGGCAATACAGATATCCGCAAGGGATCCCGGATTCACACCTCCCCTTATGCACTCCTCATCGAAACTGCTCAGCGAAAGTCCGCCGGCACGAACCGTCTGTGCCCGTTCCATCACTGAAACGGCCCTCGCATACCCGAACTTCTTCGCGATGAACGTATCGGGATGTGCGGCCATCAGACGCAGAAACATATCCTGGATCGAATCGGCCCCGTCCTTTTCCTTTAGGATATCAGCGGCTTTCCGGGTCAGTGAAAACCCGTTCGTCCATTCGCGGGCCACCATATCGGTCCCGCTCGAATACGCCATCACATCATACATCGTCATCTGTTTCTCCCGAAGCATAGCGATAGACGCGGGATCATTCACATCCATTTCATCCTCCTTGTTCATCCGGACCTGGGTCCTGCCGAAAGCCTGATAAAAAAGCACGGCGTCTTCGACCGTTGTCTGTTTCACGGCCTCACACGCCCCGGCGATACCATTGCCTTTGATCAGCGGAAGAAGAAGAATGAACGCCCCAAAATGGGTGTTCCCTCCCGCATGACCGTTCGTGTGAACGACTGCCGCATACATCGCCTCGCCAAGCGTCATCTGCGGAACTCGTTCAAAAACACCGCGGGCGAGCACTGCGGATGCCAGAAAATGCCGGAACTTCGTGTCCTCATAATCATGGAACCGGTCGATATTTCCCGGTTTGATACTGGCGCTCACCTCAAGGAGCATCGAAAGCTCAGCAGTTTCAGCCAGAGAAAGCTTAGACATCTTCAAAGATCTTCTTCACGATCTTCTCTGAAAGCGTGCGTTTCAGAGCCATATACTCATTCATCGGGAGATCGATCGACTTCAGCGTCATATCCCGGAACATACAGGGCGTCGAGGATTTGCAGCAGTAGGCAAGACTGCCAAAACAGGTATGGCTTCCTTGCGAAAGAGGGGTCCCGGCCGTCAGCTCCTTTTTCAGATTCAGATACCCCTCACGGCTCATCCCTAGCGACTCGAGGGAAGGCAGGAGAGGACACTGTTTCACCGGCATGCAGCAGAATGCAAGAGAGCGGAGATCGCCGCCCCGGCATAGCTGTTTTGGCGCATTATACCAGCCGATCTCTTCAGCGACTGCCCGGATATATCTATCCAGGGTCTGCAGGACACTGACGCTCGCGCTTCGGGCGACCGACACGAGATCCGCACCGTGAGCGAAGTAGTCCATCATCTTATCAGGACTCGTGACACTGTTGTTTGCGATGAGGATCAAAGGACAGCTGTTTCGAATCTGCCGGATCTTGGTGTGTCCCGTATCCATCAGATCGACATGCAGGATCGTTGCGCCGGCTTTCCAGAGCTTTTTTGCAAGTTCTCGGTCATCCGCGACACCCGCCCGGGTCTTCACCGAAACGGTCACCCCCTCGGCGGCAAGGGCTGAAACGATCGCACACAGCTTTTCAGGATTGTGAAGAAGATACTCCCCGCATCCCGCATCGATCATCGGCTGCTGACGGCAGTGGGCATCGATCTCGTATATGACCGAAGAGCCGAACCGTTTCGCCGCGGCAACGAATGCTTCCGGCGTCGCCCCCCTCAGGTTGAGACCGAGAATGATATCCGCCCCGTCTAAAATATCGATCTCGGTCGCTATTTCATCGAAACCGGCATCGAACTCCGTCCGGCCTGCCGCCTCCATTTCAGCCGATGCATTTCTGCTGGGTTCATCTGTATTGTATCCGCCGATAAAGGCGACACCGGCATGTTTACTGCGGGCAAGCACATACTCTGAGTCGGTTATCCCTGCCATAGACGCGAGTACGATCGGGGTTTTGACAGGTCTGCCGTTTATTGATATGAATCTTGATGCTGCCGTCATGAATTCTATATTATATGGTTTTCACTCCTAATTACTATAATGGATTGAGGCAGGGCAAACGGTAGCCTCCCGACACGCGTTCAAGCGGGATGCATCTTCGAAAATCTTCGATCGATATCCCGGCGGATGTCTCGAAAAACTCGAGCACCGTCGTCCAAGGCATAAGATATGCCTCGTTCTTTGAACCCTGACCCCGGAACTCGACGGCTAAAAACCCGCGCCTGCCGGTGTACTTCACGAATCCGGAGATGTTGTCGACCTGATGCACGCCGTCCTTATCTTTGTGAAAATTGCTGGTGAAGTAGAGCCGTTTTCCGTTCAGGGATTTGCACTCGATCGCAAGATAATACACAGGATCCAGCGAATCGACGATGATATCCACATACTGGGTGTTGAAGTGAGACTGTTTGAGCCGGTAGGCAAACCCCTTCTTTTTGTTTTCGGTGAAGAACCGGTTCATGCAGACGACCATCTCCCGCTCAAAGTCGTTACTCATCTGATGTATGATTTTGTACTCAAGAGTGATGAATCTGGCGACCGGATAAACGTCATTATTAATGTCTGTCAGAGCAAATGTACAATCACATATCTCAAAGGAACATATTATGGGAAATTACACGATTGTTCAGGCACGAGCCTTATCTGAGGCCGTATTCGAGATGTGGATCCATGCACCTCAGGTCGCACGCCATGCAAAGGCCGGCCAGTTCTGTATCATCCACGCCGATGGAGCCGGGGAACGGGTTCCTTTGACGATCTCCGGAACAAACGGAGACAATATCAGGATCGCTTTCATGGCTGTCGGAACGACGACGAAACTGCTTGCAACCCTGAAAACGGGCGATGAACTTCGCGATGTTGCCGGCCCCCTTGGGATGCCGAGCGATATCGCCGAAGGACCCGAGACCGTGGTCATCGTCGGCGGAGGGGTCGGTGTCGCATGCACCCCGATCCTTGCGCAGGCGGCAAAAGATGCAGGAAACTATGTCATCGGCATAATCGGTGCGAGAAACCGCGATCTTCTCATCTTCGAGGATGACATGCGGGCGATCTGCAATGAACTCTATGTAACGACGGATGACGGCTCGTACGGGATCAAAGGATTTGCGAGCGGACCCTTAAAGGAGTTGTGCGAATCCGGAAGAAAGATCGACAAGGTCTGGATCATCGGTCCCGGCATGATGATGAAGGTCACAAGCGAAGTGACCCGTCCTTTCGGCATCAGGACCTATGTCTCCTTAAACCCGGTGATGGTGGACGGGACAGGAATGTGCGGGAGCTGCAGGGTCACGGTCGGCGGCGAGATGAAATTCGCCTGCGTTGACGGACCCGAGTTCGATGCGCACGAAGTCGACTGGAACGATCTGATGACCAGACAGAGGATGTACCTCTCAGAGGAGAAGCAGTCGATGGAGTATCATGAGGAACATCACGTCTGCCGCTGCAGGAAGGTGGAGTAAATGGACCGAAATCCAAACCTCAGGATCACCGACTTCAATGAAGTGGATCTCGGACTGTCCAGAGAAGAGGTCATTGCCGAGGCAAAACGGTGTATCCAGTGTAAAAAACCCAGATGCATCAGCGGATGTCCGGTCGGGATCGATATCCCGGCATTCATCCAGGCGATCGCTGATGAAAAATTCCAGGACGCAGCGGATATCATAAAGAAAGACAATATGCTCCCGGCCGTCTGCGGACGCGTCTGCCCGCAGGAGACCCAGTGTCAGGGCGAGTGTATCCTCGGCAAGAAGGATCTGCCGATCTCGATTGGCCAGCTCGAGCGGTTCGTCGCCGACTTCGAGCGAAAGAAGGGAGCGAAGTGCCCGAAGTGTGCGCCTGCCACCGGCAAAAAAGTCGCGGTCGTCGGATCGGGACCAGCGGGTCTTGCCTGCGCCGCCGAGCTTGCACGCCGCGGTCATTCGGTCACGGTCTTTGAGTCCCTGCATGAGGCGGGAGGCGTGCTGATGTACGGTATCCCGGCATTCCGTATGCCTAAAGACATCGTCCAGTATGAGATCGATCAGGTGAAACGCCTCGGCGTCGTGATCAAAACGAACCATATCGTGGGACGTTCCGTCTCGGTCGACGAGCTTTTGTCCTATGATGCCGTGTTCCTCGGGACCGGGGCCGGTCTCCCGTACTTTATGGGCATCCCCGGAGAGAATCTTCCGGGCGTCTACTCGGCAAACGAGTTCCTGACCCGCGTGAATCTGATGGGAGCCAACAAGTTCCCTGAAAACGATACGCCGGTAAAGGTCGGCAAAAAGGTCGTGGTCGTCGGCGGCGGAAACGTGGCGATGGATGCGGCGCGGGTCGCCCGGCGGATGGGCGCTGAAGTAACGCTCATGTACCGCAGAGGCGAAGCCGATATGCCGGCACGACTCGATGAGGTCCGGCATGCAAAAGAGGAGGGCATCATCTTCATGACGGCCACCAATCCGATCGCGATCCTTGGCGGGAACAACACCGTCTGCGGTGTTCAGGCCGTCAAAATGGAACTCGGCACGGCCGGAGACGACGGACGGTGTTCCTTCTACCCGATCGAAGGAAGCGAGTTTGCGGTCGAAGCGGATGTCGTGATCGAGGCGATCGGTCAGGGACCAAACCCGCTTCTCCTCCGGATGCTGCCCGAACTTACCAGAAACAGAAACGGCAGTGTCGCCGTGAACTGTCTTGGGGAAACGAGTATTCCAAAGGTCTATGCCGGCGGCGATGTCGCAACAGGGGCTGCCACCGTGATTCTCGCGATGGGAACCGCGAAAGAAGCCGCGGTCGCGATAGACCATATGCTGAAAAAATAACCAAAATACTCCTTTTTTCTGGGCATGGCAGGCGAATACCTTTTGGGTACTTCAGTTCAACAGTAATACTGCAGTCTTGTCAGAAAATACCGCCAAACAAAACGTTGCGCGCCTTTCGATATTCTCAAACGCCTTTCTCACGATAGCGAAGCTGATCACCGGCCTTAGTATCGGCTCGGTCAGTATAATCTCCGAGGCCATCCATTCGGGGATGGACCTGGCCGCCTCCTTTATCGCCTACTTCTCTGTCAGAAGATCCGCAATGCCTCCGGACACCGATCACGCGTTCGGTCACGGAAAATATGAAGACGCATCCGGCCTCATCGAAGCACTGCTCATCGTCCTTGCCGCCGGGATCATCATCTGGGAAGCGGTGAACAAACTGATCCACGGAGGGGATACCTTGTCTGCGGACCTGCTCTTCATCGGTATGATCGTGATGGGGATCTCCGCCTGCATGAACCTCTTCGTGTCGCAAAAACTCATGAAAGTCGCCAAAGAGACGGATTCCATCGCGCTTGAAAGCGATGCCTGGCATCTGCGGACCGATGTGTTCACCTCGGCCGGGGTCCTTGCCGGACTTATCCTGATACAAATAACCGGACTCACCTTCCTTGACTCGGTCATCGCCATCATTGTCGCCCTCCTGATCCTGCGGGAGGCGGCCTCCCTCATCAGACGGTCGTTTGGTGATCTGATGGATGAAAGCCTGGATGAAAAAGAGATGGAAAAAATCTGTGAGATCATCTGCAGGCATCAGAACGCCTATACCAATTATCACAGTCTCAAAACACGAAAGGCCGGACCCGACAAATTTATCGAGTTCCATCTCATGATGCCGCATGCGACCCCGCTTTCACAAGCCCACAAAGTTTTACAGGAGGTCGAGGATGAACTCAAAGCAGAGATACCCCGGATCACCGTGATCGTGCACCTTGACCCCTGCGACGGCCGGTGTAATCAGGAGACATGCACGTTCTTCTGCCGCAGAAAAACGTGAGACCCCGGTTCACCGCAGAAACATATGCAGGAATCTTCCTGCCGCACTTCTTTTCATCTCGATCGCGTGATACTGGCACATCTCATGGCAGCAGTAACACCGTATGCATTTACTATGATCGAAGCCCGCTTTCCGGTCTTTCATCACTGCCGCCCCGACCGGACAGATCCTCACGCACTGGCCGCAGCCGACGCATATATCCTTTTTTACAACAGGCGCCGGAGCATAATACTTCCCCATCGTCTGGAACCGGCGCAGAACGTTTCTTCTAAACCAGGTGTTCCTGGAAGGAGCGGTGTACGTCGACGGCAAAACAAAATCGGTCAGGGGAATCACCAGGTCCCCGGCCGTTACGACGCGGGCCGGATCCACAAGACCGCGGGCGGCGGCCGCGGCGGTCGTCTGGATCCGCAGAGGATCCATAGAGATCAATTTCTGAGCGGTGACATCAAGAGCATACACCGACTTTGAAGCAAGAATATAGCCGACCCCCCTTGGCTCGCCGCCCATCGGCCCATTCCCTTCCATCCCGAAAACCGCGTCCATCACAACAAAATCAGGTTTGATCAGTTCGTTTAAGTCCACCAGCATCTCGGAAAAATCCGCAGGATCGGGAAACCGGGAATGGAACACCGGTTTGTCGAGACCCGGCACCACCCCGAAGGTATTCTTGACCGCACCGGAAAATCTGGTGAAGATATGGGTCTTCAGTTTGCAGACCGAGATTATGACATCCGCCTCGCACGCAGGATCGATGACCGTGAAATGCTTCATCACCTTCCCTTCCGGATAGGAACGATCCTTTGATCCGGTCTCTGGGTCCATCACGACCCCGAGATCGCCGGCCACCTGCGTGATCCCGCATTTCTGATACACGCGTTTCATCACGCGGGGCGTATATAATATTCCTGCCCCGGGACTGTCCGCGATCATAAGGATGCCGCCCGCGTCGATGATCAGTTTTCCGACCGCAAAGACGACCTCAGGATGCGTACTCACCGCTTTTTCGTATCCCGCATCCGAGAGGAGATTAGGTTTGAGCAGGACCTTTTTTCCTGCAAGGTCCGGGAGTCCGCCGGCTGCTTCAACTGCCCTTTCCACTGCCCGGCATACCTCTTCCCGGTCATATGAACTGCATTGTGCAGATCCGGTTATCTGGTTCATGGCTTATCAACTCTATTACACGGCAGCCGGGAAAAGAGTATTCAATGAGGTCAAAGCTCACTGATCTCTTCGAGAGGCACCCTTTTTCCGGTCTGCAGATAATACACCTTCTCCGCCATCCTGCAGGCATGATCCCCGCAGCGTTCCAGATACCGGTTCACCATATGGCAGGCGCTCCCAAACGGGATCGTCATCCGGCCAGATTCCATCGCCGCGACGATCTCTTTATAGAGAGAGGCATACAGCGTATCGATCTCCTCCTCGATCTTCACACATCCGTGAAGAAGTGAAACATCCCCCGACTCGAACGCAGTATACACCGTATTCAAAATCGAGACCGCGGCTTCGCCTTCTCTGTGAAGGGCTGGCGGGATATCTGCCGGCCGGCTCGCAACGACAAGTTCGGTGATGTCCTTTGCATAGCGGCCGATCCGCTCAGAAGAGGTCACGATGTCCATGCAGCTTGAGATCAAACGCAGATCCTTTGCCATCGGCTGGTTCAGCGCTATCAAAAGGATGCCCCGTTCATTCAGGATCTCATACTGATTATTCACATACTCCTTTTGCCGGATGATATCCGCGGCGATCATCAGATCCGTCGACTCAAACGCCATAAGCGAATTTTTCAGCAATGCAAGCGAAAAACGCCCATACCAGTTCACCTCGTTTTTGTAGGCATCGAGTTCGAGGTGGAAGTAGTCGTTCATCCAAACCTCCCGGTGATGTAGCGTTCGGTCAGTTCCTCTTTCGGATTGGAAAAGATCGTTCCGGTCGTTCCGGTCTCGATCAGTTTTCCAAGGTACATGAACCCGGTCGTATCGCTGATCCGGGCAGCCTGCTGCATGTTGTGGGTCACAATTATCACCGTGTACTTCTTTTTGAGGTCCATGATCAGATTCTCGATCTTGGAGGTGGCGATCGGATCGAGAGCCGAACACGGCTCATCCATCAGGATCACGTCAGGATTCACGGCCAGCGTCCGGGCGATGCAGAGTCTCTGCTGCTGACCGCCGGAGAGGCCGAGAGCCGATTCGTGCAGACGGTCCTTCACCTCATCCCAAAGGACCGCTCCTTTGAGACTGTTCTCGACGATATTGTCGAGGGTTTTTGCATCCTTCGTTCCGTGAGCACGCGGACCGTAGGCGATGTTGTCGTAGATGGATTTTGGAAACGGGTTCGGCCGCTGGAAGACCATGCCGATCTTCCGGCGCAGAAGGACCGGATCGCTGTTCATGATCTCCTCGCCGCGGTAGAGTATCTCGCCTGTCACTTTGCAGTCGGCGATCAGATCGTTCATCCGGTTCATACACCGGAGAAGGGTCGACTTTCCGCACCCGGACGGGCCGATCAGCGCGGTAACGGATTTTTCCTCGAACGGCAGATCGATGTCGTAGAGGACCTGTTTCGCTCCGTAGGAGAGGTTCAGGTTTCTGGTTGATAAGATAGGTGTCATGGTCAGGTCAGTTTATTTCGAAAGTGCGTGCGCAGAAGGATCGCGCCGAGATAGATCAGCAGGACCAGGCAGATGAGAACGACCGCCGTTCCATACTGCTGGGTCTGTGCTCCCGGCACGCTGGTCGAGAGAACATACAGATGGAAAGGAAGCGACATCACCGGCTCAAAGAGGTCCGGGCTGATGAACCGTTTGGAGAAGACCACCGCGGTGAACATGATCGGGGCGGTCTCTCCGGCGGCCCTCCCGATCGAAAGGATCGTGCCGGTCAGAATACCGGGCGCAGCGGAAGGAAGGACGACGTTTTTTATCGTCTGCCACCTGGTCGCCCCAAGACCGAACGATGCCTCACGAAGCGAGGGGGAAACGGACCTGAGCGCTTCTTCGGTCGTTTTGATGATCGTCGGCAGAATCATCAGGGCAAGACAGATCATACCGGCAAGGAGACAGACCCCCCATCCAAGGAAGATCACGAGGAAGGCAAACCCGAAGACGCCGAACACGATCGAAGGCGTGCCGGCGAGCAGATCATTTCCTGTCCGCAAAAGCCGGGTCAGGAACGTATCAGCCGAATACTCGTTCAGATAGACCGCGGCCCCTATCCCCACCGGCAGGGCGAGAAGGATCGCGCCGCCGACAAGCTGAAGGGTCCCGACGATCGCCGGGAAGATCCCGCCCTCGCGGCCGAGATCCCGGGGGGCAGTTGTCAGAAACTCCCATGATATCGCCGGAAGGCCGTGTATGAAGATGTCGGCGAGAATAATGATCAGCGTGGCGACAACAAGCGCCGTTCCTGCATAGATCACGCCAAACGCCGCACGTTCCGCAACTTTATGGGACGCGCGGTCCCGCAGAAGGAAATAGCCGGCGAGCAGCGCGGCCGCGAGAAGAGTCGGGCCGATCCCGAAGATCACGATGCCGGCCGTGAAGGCGATCAGCATGCCGCATATTATCAGGATCCGCCGGGCCGCTGCCGGCATCGAAACCAGCGGTCTGCCGGTTTTGATCCGTTTTGTGATCCAGACCGATATCAGGTTCACCCCGAGCGTGATCGCGAGCAGGACCGCGGCGACCCCGAAGAGGGCATAATAATGCATCGACCCGGACGCGACCTCAGCGAGTTCTATACCAAGGGTCGCGGTCAGCGTTCGGACCGGGGAGAGCACGTCCCAGATCGGGGACGGGATAACCGCCGCATTTCCTGCGACCATCATCACGGCCATCGTTTCGCCGATCGCCCGGCCCATACCGAGGATCACCGCCGCCGATATGCCGGACGCCGCCGCCGGAACAAGCACGCGGGAGATGGTCTGCCACCGGGTCGCCCCGAGACCTAAGGACGCCTCGTTATAATCCTTCGGGACCGCAAATAGAGCATCCTCCGAGACCGAAACGATCGTCGGAAGCGCCATGATGCCGAGAAGGATCGAGGCGGCCAGCCAGGAAAAACCGCTCGGCATATCCAGGGTCTGCTGAAGAAAACTGCACAGAACGATCATCCCGAAAAATCCGTACACCACAGACGGGATCCCGGCAAGCAGTTCTATTGCCGGCTTGACGATATCGCGGAGTTTTTGCGGCGCCAGATAAGCAAGAAACACCGCCGCCGTCAGACCAAGCGGGACGGCAAAAAGCATCGCGCCAAAGGTGACAAGCAGGGTGTCGATCAGAAGAGCGGCGATCCCAAACGAAGGAGTGCTCCCGGTCGGGTTCCAGTTGGTGCTGAAGAAAAATCCGGCAAAACCTGTTTCAAAAAAAATCGGGAGTGAGGTCAGGATAAGGTATCCGAGAATGAACACCACCGAAGAGGCGGCGACCAGAGCGGCTGCCAGCCATACTGATCGGATACCTTTCTCTCTCCATCCCGTTGTCAGCTGTGCGGTCATACGGTTACAGGAACAAATCCGTTGTCTGCGATGATCTTCTGACCTTCGGGCGATAGGATGAATGAAAGGAACTTCTTTGCAAGTCCGTCCGGTTCACCGTTCGTGATCATCAGAAGCGGGCGGTTAATCGTATAACTGCCGTTGATCACGTTATCGACCGTTGCCTGCACGCCAGAGATCGAGAAGGCTTTTACCGTCTGATCGACATATTCCAGGGAGACATAGCCGATCGCGCCCGGGGTCTGGGCGACTGCCTTCTGCACAGCGCCGTTGGAGCTGTACTCCTGCATCGTCTTTGCCGCATCCTCCTTTTTCAGCACGAACTCGGTGAAGAACTCGCGGGTGCCCGAAGCACTGTCGCGGCCGATCAGAACGATCGAAAGATCCTTGCCGCCGACCTCTTTCCAGTTGGTGATCTTCCCCTGATAGATGTCTTTGATCTGTGCTGCTGTCAGGTCTGAGACGGTGTTTGACGGGTGGGCGATAACCGCAATACCGTCTCTCCCGATAACATACTCTTTCAGGCTGCTTCCCTCTTTTTCCGAGGACTTCAGATCGCGTGACAGCATGCCGATGTCAGCAGTTCCTTCCTTTGCAGCGGTCACGCCGACGCCTGATCCGCCGCCGCTGATCTGGATGTCGGCCGTCGTGTGCTCATCCATATAGACATCGGCAACGATCTGGGCGACCGGCAGGACGGTCGTGGATCCGGCGATAGTGATGGTCTCCGGTTCTTCTCCCTGGCTCACACAGCCGGAAGCAAATACAAGGAACACAGCAAAAAGAAGGGCTGCGGCTCCAACAATACTCATGGTTTTTCTTTTCATAACCATAATCGGATTGAAGATTGGCAGATATAGTGATATTCGACATAGATTGAGTAAATCATGATGTGACTATATCCCCCCATGATTTCTATCGAACTATGATATCTCTATAGTTTTTCACAGAGATTAAATACCGGGCAGGTAAATATGTAATGAATGGAAATCCGGAAAGTTCAGATGACCGGCGGGTCATCGTATGTGCTGTCTCTCCCGAAAGCGTGGATACGTGAGAGAAATATTCAGAAAAACGACCCCCTCGGCGTGGTGTCCCAGGCCGACGGGACGCTCCTGATCACCCCGAATCTGCACAATGACAGCACTGCCCGGACAAAAGAGTTCGGACTCAAGGATTATCCCGACCCGACAACGCTTCTGCGTTCACTGATCGGCGCATACATCGCCGGATACACAACGATAAAGATAACATCCGCCGGCAGGATCCCGCCTAAAGTCCGGATGGTCGTTCGCAAGTTCACTCAGATGACGATCGGCCAGGAGGTCTCCGAGGAGACGGACAACAGTATCGTTCTCAAAGATATCCTCAATCCGACGGAGATGCCGTTTGAAAACACCATCCGCCGGATGTATGTGATCGTCAAAGGCATGCATGAGGACGCCCTCAACGCCCTCGAGCAGGGAAGACGCGATCTCGCCGAAGACGTCGTCGCCAGAGACACGGATGTCGACCGTCTTCACTGGCTGGTCCACCGGCAGTTTTCCCTGATCGTGGAAAATCCGTCCCTTTCTCTGAAGATGGGGATCACTCCCGCGATCGCCGCGACCTATTACCAGATCTCAAGGATAATCGAACGTGTCGGCGATCACACGGTCCTGATCGCCGAAGCGGCAGAGATCCTCATCGACAAAGGGGTCGACCGTATGCTGGTTGTGAAGCTGACGGAACTCAGCGAGTTTTCACTCGATATCTTCAATAAAAGCATCCAGGCCATCTACTCGGGCAGTATTCCCGGAGCAAATAAGATCATCACCGAAGTCGAGGAGATGGGACCGAAGTATCACGGCCTTGCTGATTCGATCCGCAAGATGCGGGTCCCCGAGGCGGTCGCCGTGACCCAGATAACGCAGAGTCTTCACCGGATCACGGAGTACAGCTCAGATATCGCCGAGATCCTGATCAACCGCATGGTGTCCCAGTAATTATGCTCGTCTCCGGTCTTCGGACCCGGTTTCGGGAAGAGGGGATCACCCCTTCGCTTGTTTTGGATTTTCAGCAGCATGTGATGGAGTTTTATGCGGCGAAGGGCCGGCATGATATGGAGTGGCGGCACACGGATGATCCGTATAAGATCCTGGTCTCCGAGGTCATGCTCCAGCAGACCCAGGTCCCGCGGGTCGCGGTGATCTATCCGAAGTTCATCGAGAAGTTTCCTGATATCTTCGCTCTCGCAAAGGCGGATCATGCGGATCTTCTCACGGTATGGCAGGGGATGGGGTACAACCGCCGGGCTTTGAATCTGCAGAAACTTGCCCGCGTTATCGCTGACGAATACGGCGGGAAGATCCCAAACGATCCGGCGGTCCTGCTGACCCTGCCGGGGATCGGGCCTGCCACTTCCTGTTCGATCGCGGCGTTCGCGTTCGACCGGCCGGTCGTGTTCATCGAGACGAATATCAGAAGAGTGTTCATCCATTATTTTTTCGAAGAGGACCAGGCAGTCGATGACCGCGAGCTTTTGCCCCTTGTCTCGGCCATGCTTCCGGCAAACTCCCGGGAGTGGTACTGGGCGCTGATGGATCTTGGAACAGCGCTGAAATCAGCGGTGAAAAATCCGAATCAGCGGAGCCGTCAGTATACTAAACAGAAGAGTTTCGAGGGGTCCGACCGGCAGATCCGGGGCGGGGTGCTGAAACGGATGCTTGATCAGAAAAGCGGGATGCCGGAGTTGTTTGCAGAAGAGATGGACGAGGATCCGGAGCGTGTCCGCCGGATAATGGATGCTATGGCCGGCGAAGGTTTTTTTGTCAGGGAAGAGGGGGAGATCTACCGGCTGAAGACCGGCCGGTGATCCCTGATCCTGATTTTTTACAGTGCACAAAACGGCGCGAGTTTTCGGATGAGGTTTTCCACCTGGACGGCCGCAAGACCGGCGTAGGTCTCGGGCTGGAGGAGTTTTTTGATCTCATCGGCGGAGACATACGCAGTGACTTCCGGTTTATCCGCAAGAAGGCCGGCGAGCGGTATTTTTGCGGCGAGGGCTTCCATACTTGCTTCGCGGATGATCTCGTGGGCTTCCTGGCGCTTCATTCCGCGTTTGGTGAGTTCGATCATCACGGATTCCGCGAGATTGATTCCGTGGAGGTAGCGAAGATTGCGGCTTACTGCTTCGGTGTTGATCGTCAGGTTTTCCACGACCCCGGTCATGACATGAAGACAGTGGTCGCAGAGGATGCTTGTCTCGGGGAAGGTGATCCGCTCGGCGGATGAGTTGGTGAGATCCCTTTCATCCCAGAGGGTGTTGTTCTGGAGGGCGGGTTCGACCATGCCGCGGACGATGCGGGCAAGACCGCAGACCTGTTCGCTTTTGATGGGGTTTCTTTTGTGGGGCATGGTGGATGAGCCGACCTGTTTTCTGGAGAAGTGTTCTTCGACTTCGCCGATCTCGGTTCTCTGGAGGGATCTGACTTCGATGCCGATCTTGTCCAGGGTGGTCGCGATGTTGGCGAGGAGGAAGATGTACTCGGCGTATCTGTCGCGGGAAATGACCTGGGAGGAGACGTCGACTGAGCCGATCCCAAGATACTTCATCATCTCGGCCTGTACTTCGATGCCGTGTTCGCCCATCGCCGCCATGGTTCCGACAGCGCCGGTCATCTGGCCGACGACGATCCGGGACCGGCTTTCCCGGAGCCGCTGGAGGTGCCGGGAGACTTCGGATGCCCAGATGGCGAACCGCAGTCCGTAGGTGGTAGGAACGCCGTGCTGACCATGGGTCCGGGCTATGCAGATGAGATTTTTGGTTTCCCCTGCGCGTTTCAACAGCACGCTCATCAGGGTGGCAAGTTTCTTTTCGAGCAGGTCAGAGGCTTCTTTGAGCTGGAGGCCGGTCGCGGTGTCGAGGATGTCGTTGGAGGTGGCGCCGTAATGGATCCAGCGTCCGGCATCCCCGCAGACTTCGGCGATGGCCCGGGTGATGGCCATAGTGTCGTGGCTGATCTCTGCTTCTATTTCTTTTGCACGGATGCGTGAGGCGGATCCGGCGTTTTTTTCGATGACCGCGGCATCTTCAGCGGGGATCATGCCTACGATGCTTTGGGCATGGGCAAGGGCGACCTCGGCCCGGACGATGCAGGCAAACCGGTTGTCCTCACTCCATACACGTTTCATTTCGGGAGTTCCGTACCGGAAGTCTATCGGATGTATTGCCATAGTTGATGTAGTATTGGTTTTCTTTGGTTATGAGTTTGTGTGGCGAATCGAGGGCGCAGCCGGCGATCTTAGCTGAGGCGGGGACCTTTAGGCCCCTTAGCGAAGCAAGTCGATAGACTTGCGACCAAATCTTTGATTTGCGAGTTTTCTCGCAGACCAGAGGTGAACGCACCTCTGCCGGCGAATTTTCTTTTCGTTAACACCTCTTTTTGTGAAATCAATATAATATGAAACAACAGAAAAACCCGCATGCTGGTGAGCGAAGCGAAATGGAGAGCAAACTGAAAGTTTGCGACGGGTTTTTCTCATGTGTCCACACCCAACCTTACCCTTCCTGAGTTGGATTAAGGATAAAACCGCGTAACTACTCTAAAAGAAAAAAAAGATTTATTCCATGTGGAGTGCGCTTTCCGGGCACTCATCCACACAGGTTTCACAGTCGACACATTCATCTGCGTTGATGACTGCTTTTTCATCGACAATTTCGATTGCTGCTGACGGGCAGATGTCCACACAGGTCGCGCATCCGGTACATTTTTCTTTATTTACTACTGCTGGCATGTTTGAATTTACCTCGTATAATTACCATATCTCTTATTCGAAGGGGAAATACATTTCGAGTTGCCGGGCATTAGAGCCCGAGGACCTCTTTCATAGTGTATAAACCAGGCGCCGCTGTCGGGGCCCATGCCGCAGCACGGATGGCCCCTCGTGCGAATACTGCCCTGTCATAGGCACGGTGGCTCAGCTCGATCGTCTCATAATTCTGATGGAACTGAACCGTGTGGTCCCCGACCACATCGCCGCCGCGGATCACATGCACGCCGATCTCGTTTTTCCGCTCGGTCATACCCTCGCGTCCGTACATCTCCTCGCGTTTGCCGACCTCCTCCTGGATCACCTTCAGGATCGTCTTCGCCGTTCCGCTTGGAGCGTCCTTCTTGTGCCGGTGGTGCGCCTCGATCACCTCGATATCGTAATCGCCCAGGCGGGAAGCCGCATCGCGGACAAGTTCCCAGAAAATGTTCACGCCGACACTGAAGTTCGTCGTTTTAACGACCGGGACATTCTTTATCGCGTCAAGCAGTTCTGCATCCTGCTCCGGCGTGAAACCCGTCGTGCCGATCACTAACGCCACGCCTTTTTTTGCGGCGATCTTTGCATTGACCATCGTCGCGGCTGCAATGGTGAAATCGATCATCACATCAGGTCTGATCTGATCGATGAATGCGGCAAGATTCTCGGAGGAAACAACCGGCTTTCCAAGCACCGTCCCTTCCCGGATATCCACGCCGCCGACAAACTCCAGATCCGGGTTCTCGATGACCATGTTTGCGATCATGGTCCCCATTCTGCCGAATGCCCCGCAGATGATGACCTTAGTCATACCGGGAAAGCACCTCGCGAAGTACTGCTGAATTTGCCTCGCCAAGTGAATCCAGGGGGAGACGGACGTTGCCTGACTTGATAAGACCGCGGATCTCTGCCGCACGCTTGACCGGTACCGGGTTCACTTCCATGAAAAGAGCCTTCGAAAGATCCATGAGCTCATAATGCTTCTGCATTGCTGACTTCACGTCAGAGCGCTTGAACATCTCATACATCTCGACCATGCGCTTTGGTTCGATGTTGGCCGTGACCGAGATACATCCGTGACCGCCGACCGAAAGCACCGGAAGCGTCAGGGAGTCGTCACCTGAGGTGAGGATGAACGGATAATCGCGTTCAAGATCCTTGGTCCCCTGGATGATCGCCATCATCTGATCAAGATTTCCGCTTGCTTCCTTTACCGCGACGATATTTGGAATGGTCTTGACCATCTCAATGATCAGATCGGCGGGCAGGTTCTGACCCGTCCGTCCGGGGATGTTGTACACAATCACCGGCAGACCGATATCTGCGACCTTTCGATAATGCTTCAGCAGGCCGGATCTGTTCGGCTTGTTGTAATACGGGCTGATAAGAAGTACGCCGTCTGCGCCGGACATCTTGGCAGCGCGGGTCATCAGAAGAGCTTCCTCAGTGTTGTTGGACCCGGTTCCTGCGATGGCAGGAATACGGTTGCCGGCTGCAGAAACGGTTTCCTCAATGACACGGATATGCTCGGCATGTGTCATCGTTGCCGATTCACCGGTCGAACCGCATGCAAGCAGCCCGTGAACACCTCCGCGGATGACATGCTCGATGCAGTTTCTCAAACCGTCAATGTCGAGCGACTGGGACGCATCTTCATTGAACGGTGTGATGAGTGCAGGAATTACACCTTCAAACATAGTACATTACCTTTTGGTTGAACGAGATGATGTATTTTGCGCAGTCCGGACATCCGGATCAGGGAGAAGCCGGCCGATCGCGTATTCGTCTGCACGAAAACATATCTTGTTGAACGGTCAAAGTATCATGAATGGAAGATGTCTATATTGCCCGTGCCGGAGCGCAGTCAAAGAGCAGAAACACCGGGAATAAGATAAAAGCTCTCTGCACGGCCGCCGGCCTTGCAAATATGGTGAACCCGGGAGATCTGACCGCGGTCAAAGTCCACTTCGGTGAAGAGGGAAACGACGCGTTTGTAAACCCGATCCATGTCGCTTCGGTCGTAAAAGAGATCGAAGCGATCGGAGCAGGCCCTTTTCTGACCGATACCAATACCCTGTACCTCGGCGGCAGGAGAAACGCCGTCGATCATGCAAAGACCGCGGCGCTCCACGGATTCTGCTATCCGGTCTTCGACTGCCCGGTCATCATCGCCGACGGACTCCGCGGACAGAGCTTCACGCCCGTAGATGTCTACGGAAAACATTTTGACTCAGTCAAGATCGCCTCCGATATCGTCTCTGCAGACAGTATGGTCGTCGTGTCCCACTTCAAAGGCCATGAGGCCGCGGGATTTGGGGGAGCATTGAAAAATCTCGGGATGGGCTGCGCCTCAAACGAGGGAAAACGCGAGCAGCACACCACACGGCCAATGGTCCTCGAGGACCGGTGCATCCTCTGCGGAGCCTGTATGAATGCCTGCCCGGAATTTTGCATCAGCGTTGCAGGCAGTTCGATTTCCATCGATCTTGAGCACTGTATCGGCTGTCTGATGTGCATGAACACCTGTCCGGAACATGCGATCGACCTCGACTGGCAGGATGACGGGGTCGTATTCGTCGAGCGGATGATCGAGTATGCCTCCGGAGCTGTTGGAAATAAGACCGGCAAGGCGTTTTACATCAACTTCTTAACCAACATCACCCCGCATTGTGACTGTACGCCGTGGAACGACATCCCGTTCGTTCCGGATATAGGGATCCTTGCCTCGATCGATCCGGTCGCTTTGGACAAGGCCTGTTATGACCTCGTGAACGCCGAAGAGGGCGTGTTCGGCAGCCTTCTCCCTGATCATCACCGACCGGGCGAGGAGAAGTTCACCCGGGTCTGGCCGGGAACCAGCCCGGAGCTGCAGATCTCGTATGCCGAAGAGATGGGTCTTGGCCGGGGCGAGTATCATCTGGTCGAGATCTGAGTCATTTTCAAGCGGGTTTTGTCCGGATCGATCCTACACATAATCTTATCAGTTTCAAAAATAAATTATGAAAACATCTATGGAAACACGGATCCGCCGAATCATTTTTGCTCTTGTCGTGACAGCGCTGATGCTCGGATCCCCCTATATTCCGTATTTGGGGGTTGTGGTCCTCGCTTTTGCCGCCGTCCTCTACTTCGCGGACAAAAGCCGGTATTTTGCGATCGGCGTCGGAGTGCTCGCCATCTTGTATCAGACCGGGCTCGTTCCCGTTTCCGCGCTGATCGGACCGCTGATGATGATCGTCTGGGGGGAGTATCTCCTCAAGATCTTCAGACATTTCAGTCATCCGCTGTTTCTTTACACGATCGGTTCTTCCGCGGCTCTTTTAGCGACGATGCTCTATACAAACGAGTTTCAGCCGCTTGTGGGCATCATCGCCGTGATCGTTCTTTTGATGCTTAGGAGCATCTTGAAAGACCGCGAGGACGGGTCGATGATAGGCCTTCTCGGGGTCGCGATGACCATCACGCTGTTTGAGGATCTGGAGTTCTTCGTTGATTACCAGACACTCGCTTTCGCGGTCGTTTTGTGTGCGGCGTTCGGCTACTTTGCCTACCGGGCGAAGACGATCGATATGAGCGGGGTCTTCACTGCGGTTTTGTTCGGCGTGATCCTCATCACCTTCGCCGGCGTGAACTGGTTCTTCGTTGTGATGCTGTTTTTCATTCTCGGGTCCCTGTTCACCAGGTTCCGGTATGCGGAAAAAGAGTTTCTGGGCGTTGCCGAGGGGAAAAAAGGCCGCCGCGGATATATGAACGCATTTGCGAATGCGGGAGTAGGGGTCTGCGGCGCCATACTTTACGGGATCACCGGAGACGTTATTTTTATCGCTCTGTTCCTTGGTTCTATTGCTACGGCCACGGCAGACACGCTTGCAAGCGAGATCGGTGTGACCGGAGGAACTCCGCGGATGATCACGACGCTGCGCCCGGTCCCGCCGGGAACAAACGGGGGGATCACTCTGAAAGGCGAACTTGCCTGCCTGTTCGGGGCGGCCCTCATCAGCATCCTCGCATTCATCCTCGGGGTGGCTCCCTGGTATGTCTGTCTGATCGGCGCGGCGGCAGGATTTATCGGCACGAATCTTGACAGTCTCTACGGTGCTCTGATCGAAAACAAGGGTTTTATCGGGAACTCCGGGACCAATCTCCTCGCCACGCTTTCGGGCGGGATTTTAGCCATGCTTGTCTGCCTGGCTTTGGTCGCGGCAGGTCTCGTCTGAGTTATCTGACGAAAAGATCGCCGCCGTGGGCATCGATCCCGACGACGACCGGAAGATCGGTCAGTTTGATCTCCCAGATTCCTTCTGCCATGCCGAGTTCCGAATAATGACAGCCGGCAAGCTCCATGCACGAAGCGGCAAGGGCGGCGCATCCTCCCGTGAAGGCAAAATAGACTGCTCTTCCCCGGAGTTCTTCACGAACGTTTGCGGACATCCCGCCTTTGCCGATCAGACCGCGGACACCTGCATCCAGCATGTGCTTTGTGAGATCGTTCATCCGTGCGGATGTGGTCGGGCCGGCGGCGACGACTTTATTCTGTGCTTCGTCGATGACCGGACCGCAGTGATAGATGACCGCTCCTTTCGGATCAAAGGGAAAGCCCTCTTCTCTGATTTTGAGGTGGGCTTCATCCCGTGCGGTGTAGATGATCCCGGAAAGGAGGACCCGGTCGCCGGCGCGGAGATCGAGCACCTCGTCGCCAAGGGGGGTCGTAAGCCGGATCATAGTTCCACCTCGACGACGCCGCGTCTTGAACACCAGCACTGGATATTTACGGCGATTGGGAGCGAAGCGGTGTGGCATGCCCCTTCTTTTACCTTGACGGCAAGACAGGTCGTGTCGCCGCCAAGTCCCATAACGCCGATGCCGAGCTGATTGATCGAATCGCATATCTTCTGTTCGAAGGCGGTCATGCTGTTTATCGGCGAGAGGAGCGCCTCTTTTGCAAAGGACGCGGCCGAGTCGAAGGTCCCGCCGATCCCGACCCCCACAACTATCGGAGGACACGGACGTGAGCCCGCATCTCTGACGACGGATCTCACAAACTCCGGGATCTTTTCAACCTCAGAGGGGAGCATCATTCTGATCTGGGACATGTTTTCCGAACCTGCTCCTTTGGGGAATACGGTGACCCGAAGTGTATCTCCCGGAATTATATGTATTGTCGGGATCCCAATCCCGGTATTGTCGCCTGAATTTTTCCGGGTGAGGGGATGGACCGCGTTTGGCCGGAGAGGAACGGATTTTGTTGCGAGACGGATCCCTTCGCTTACGGCATCATAGAGCTTCGTTGAAAGCGGGACCGTTTCGGGAATGGTCAGGTAGATGACGAAGACCCCGGTGTCCTGACAGATGGGGATGTTTTTTTCCCGGGCGATCTGGAGATTGGCGAAGATATTTTCAAACTCGCCGCGTGCGGTCGGGTTGGTTTCTTTATTGTATGCAGTATGCAGCGCTTCCTCCACATCGGGCGGAAGGATCGTCTCGGCCTGGCGGATCGCCTGTTCCACGGCGGATGCAAGACGGTTGTAGAGGGGGTCCATGGTATATCTGTTTAGATGAGATAAGGATTAATGGTTTTCATTAAAAAAAGAGGCAGGACGTCGGATTCGTGTATGGGGTTTTGCGGGGAACACGCGTTTACAAACCATTAGTTTGCTCCGCTGGGTTTGGACGGATCCAACGTCCGGACCGCACTAGAAATTCTTATCCTCTTTTGACAACCATATTTATCCACTCATGCATCCGGCCGTCCAAACACTCAGAAATCACATCCGTGTTGAACATGTGATTTTTGCGACCCTGCTTCTCGCGATCGTTCTTCGATTCGCATTTCTGGATCTCAAACTCTTCCATCACGATGAGGCGATCCATGCCTGGTTCTCATATCAGCTCCTGACCACCGGCAATTATCTGTACGACCCGGTGTATCACGGGCCCTTCTTATACTATATCACCGCATCCATGTTCGCCGTCTTCGGCGACGCCGATTTTGTCGGCAGGATCCTTCCGGCGATCGCCGGATGTGCTCTGATCCCTCTCGTCTACTGGTTATACCGGCTCCGATATCTCACCGGCAAAGTCGCCGCAGCCTCCGCCCTCTTCCTTGCAGTAGCGCCGGAACTGGTGTATTTCTCCCGATTTTTACGAAACGATATCTTCGTAGTTTTCTTCTCCCTCCTGCTGGTCGCTGCCTTCCTTGCCTGGCTTGATAAAAGCAAATGGTATTATTTAGCCCTCGCGGCCGCCGCCGGAGCTCTCGGCATGTGTTCCAAGGAAAATATGCCGCTCATCCTCGTCACCTTCGCCATATTCTTCCTCTATCTTCTCTGGACCAGAAAGATCACCCTTCCGGAAAAATGGATCCGTGATCTGATCATCGCGGCGGTCATCTTCTTCGGGATCATCTTCACGATGTATTCTTCACTCTGGACCCATCCGGAAATGATCCTGCAGGCAGGTCCCCTTGCTATAGAACACTGGCTCGCGATGCACAACGAACAGCGGATCGCCGGGCCGCCGGTCTTTTATCTCCTGATGTTCATCCTCTATGAACTGCCGATCCTTCTCCTCGCTTTGGCAGGCGTCGTCCTCTTCCTTGTGACCGGCAAAAAACGGCCGTCGGCAAAAAACGAGGAACAAGAGCAGGAAATACAGGAACACGATGATCCGGAACAAAAAGAGACAAAGAAGACGTTCTCCTTTGTGTCTTTGTTCCGCCGGCCGGCCGTTCCCGCATCCATCGACAAAAAGACCGAGTTCATGCGGTTTGCCGTCTACTGGACCCTCATCGCATGCCTGACCTACGCTTACATCGGTGAAAAAGTCCCCTGGCTCTCCCTCCATCAGCTGGTTCCGATGATCTTCGTCGCGGCGTTCGCCCTCACTTTCACCGGAAAATACTGGAAGATCCTGCTTGCAGTCTGCGCTGTTCTCCTGTTTGCGATGACCTGCTATGTGGCATACACACCGGCAGATATCGCCGAGCCGATCATTCAGGTCCAGAACTCCGAAGATCTCGTCCCGCTCATGGCCGCGATCGATGCTTCAGAGAGGGTCGCTCTTGCAACCGATCAGGCCTGGCCGTTCATGTGGTATTACCGCGGGGATGCCTGGGATATATTCTCCTATTACGGAGGAAAGAAGGATGCTTCCACCCTTCTGTCCGGAAACTTTGACATCATCATTACCCATGATGATGAAAGTTACGACTCTCTGGCCGGGTACACGAAAGAAACGATCCGGCTGAACTACTGGTTTGATCATTCGGGGACGGGAGAGGATCCAGGCTGGATCCCCTACTACTTCACCCGTGCAGGCAAGATCGGCAGTTACAACTTCGACATCTTCACCAGAAGTCCGGTCTGACCGGACAAATCACGTAACTACTAAGACTCTCCCCGCCAATATAGATACATCTATAGGGAAATGTACATGGAACAGGGCATCGTGGAACTGGAAGAACTGCGCAGCAGATTACTGGATCTGACACTCCGCAACAATCTGCTGAACTATAAACCGTCTCCCGGCAGATCGATCGAGGTCATCGAATGTGATCCGGCAGAGATCTACCGCATCCTTGTTCTCGACGAAAAGGGGATGAAGTTTTATCCGGCAGGCAAGGCGGCAAAAAGCGACCCGGAAGATAAACGCATCTGGAAGTATCCGACATTTTCCAAAACGGCGAAGTATGCCGATCTTATTCTCAATACCCCCTATACCGACATCGAACTCCGTAAAAAACTGTACAGTCTCCAGACCAAAAGCAGAACGGTCTTCGAGGAGCAGGGATATCCGGTGCTTTATCTATCGCTCGGATTCGTTGAGTGGACCGAGCGTGACTGCCCGGCAAAACCGTTCAGGGCCCCGCTGCTTCTGATCCCGGTGGAACTGGAACGCCAGAAGATCAAAGAGAATTATACGCTTCGCTGGACCGGGGAGGATCCTACGCTTTCCTTATCCCTGATCGCAAAACTTGCCGAACAGGGAGTTATCCTGCCGGACATGGGTCATCCGGAAACGATTGAGGAGGTCACTGCCTACTTTACCCTGATCCGTGAGACGGTCGCAGAAAAAAGCTGGGTTTTTATGCCGGGCGTCACGCTGGATCTTTTCAGTTTCCGCAAATTTGTGATGTTCAAGGATCTGGATCCGGCAAGCTGGGCAGGGGTCTCTCCTCTTGAAACGAATCCGCTGATCAAACGGATCTTCCATCCCCAGACGGATGATGATCCTTCCCCGCCGTTTTTGGAGAATGAGATGGATCTGCGTCTTCCAAGTGAACGCAGTTTCAATATTCTGGACGCGGACTCTTCGCAAATCGCGGTGATCGAGGAGGCAAAGGCCGGGAAAAATCTCGTGGTCGAAGGGCCGCCCGGCACCGGTAAAAGTCAGACGATCGCAAACATGATCGCCGAGATGCTGGCTGCCGGAAAAACCGTACTCTTTGTCAGTGAAAAGATGGCGGCACTTGAGGTGGTAAAAAGACGGCTGGATACGGCAGGCCTTTCTCCGTACTGTCTCGAACTTCACAGCCAGAAAGCAAAGAAGTCTGAGTTCATCCGTGAGCTGGAGAAGAGTGTGTGTCATCCTTCGCCGGAAACGTCAGGTTCGGATCCTGGACACAGCCAAATCGATTCGCTGCGGACAGAGCTGAGCGGCTATTGTGATGAGTTGAAGACCCCGATCGGCGCGTGCGGATTCACGCCGTATGATCTGTTCGGGATCCGCGAACAATACCGGTACGAGTTCGAAAACAGCCCTCACCGGAAAAACTACCGGCTCCTAAAGATCCCGGTCGAGGATCCAGTTGAGATGACCCCGGATGAATACAAAAACGCTATCTCTGCTTTGCAGGAGATTGCGGCATATCTTCCGGTGATTCAGCAAGACGGCGGAGCCATTACTGATCATCCGTGGGCAATGACCAGCCCAGGACTGATCCTGCCGAGTGATCAGGATGAGATCCGTGATCTGGTGATTCAGTATCAGGAAAGGATCCAGGATCTTCAGACAGTGATGCGGGCAATCGCCGATCTGACAGACGTTCCAGTTCCCCGCAGTGAGACCGAGGTTCCCCGCCTGATCGAGACCTGCCGGTTTCTCCTGATAGGGTATCCGGTGACGCTGGATGTTTTGAAAAATCCGTTGTGGGGAAATCAGGCTGAGCTGAAACGGCTTATCGCGACCATGCAGGATCTCTATAATCACAGTACCCGGATCCTGACTAATCTGAGTCCGGAGATCTTTTTGCGAAATCCTGCTCGTTTGTACTCCGAGTTTCTCGCATATGACGGGAAGGGGATGATCGGAAAAATGTTCTCCGGGGCGTATAAGAAGCTGAAGTCCGAGATTGCCGGCTATTATGTCGGACCGATGCCGGATGACGCCGGAATACTTGCCGATCTGAAGGATGCCAGGAATTATCTGACGGCACGGGACGAGTGGGAGCAGGAAAAAGCAGTGTATCTTTCGCTTTTTGCACCGGTCTGGAAGGATGAATACACCGATCCTGCATCTCTTCGTGCATATACGGAATGGATCCAGGCGGTTTTGACGATGGTGCAGGAAGGACTGATCACTCCGCATACCATCGATCTGCTTTGTTCCGGGGAGATCGCACGCGATTCACTGACACAGCTGTTTCAAGATCTTGAGGCAACGGTGATTGCGCAAAGCGAGGCGAGGGATCAGCTCTTTGCCCGTCTTTGTGTGACCGACCTCGGAACAGAGCAGACATTTGCGTCGATGCGCAAACTCACCGACATCTGGATCACGGAGATCGACCGGCTGAGTGAGTGGAGCACCCTGCTGACCTATGCGGAGACCTGTGATAAGACGAAGGCATCTGGCGTGCTGCCTTTGCTTTTTACCGACAAGATCTCGGCAGAAGCTCTCATCCCTGCATTTCTTACCGGCTATGCGGACGCTCTTTTGAAAGAGGCATACCGTGTTCGTCCGCTTCTTGCGAGGTTTGCTCAGGCACCTCATGAACAGAAGATCGCGACCTTTGCCGAGTATGACCGGGCTGCGATCTCTGCAAATGCGGCGAGGATCATTCAGAAGCTGGACAAGTCCGTTCCCGAGATGTACACCGGTGCCTCCCGTGACTCGGAGATGGGCGTTCTGACCGGCGAGTTCAACAGAAAACGCGGTCACATGTCGATTCGGACCCTGATGACGAAGGCCGGCGGACTTATCCAGCAGATCAAACCCTGTTTTATGATGAGTCCTCTTTCGGTAGCCCAGTATCTGGATCCTAGGTCCGTTCAGTTCGATATCATCATCTTTGACGAGGCCAGTCAGGTAAGACCGGAGGACGCTCTTGGAGCTTTGATGCGCGGTCGTCAGCTCGTCGTGATGGGGGATTCCCGTCAGCTTCCCCCGACGACGTTCTTTGATCAGATCGCCGGTCAGGATGAGGATGCGGAGGAGTCGGTCGCCGGAGTAAAGGATATGGAGAGTCTTCTGCATGTCTGCAAACAGTCGTATCCAACAAAAAGGCTCCGCTGGCATTACCGTTCGAGGCACGAATCGCTTATCGCAATATCCAATCAGGAATTTTACGACGGGAGTCTGCTGGTTTTCCCCTCACCGCGTCACGAAACGCCGGATCTGGGTCTTTCCTTTGTCCATCTGCCGGATACGATCTACGAACGCGGCAGGTCTGGTGTCAACAAAGGCGAAGCCCAGGAAGTAGCCCGGGCCGTGATTTCGTATTATCAGAAGTTCCCGGAAAAAACTCTCGGTGTTGCAACCTTCTCCACCCGTCAACAGGAGGTTATCCGTCACGAGGTGGATATTCTGCTCCGCGATCATCCGGAGGTCGAGATGCTGATGAGGCCGGCAAACGGGGAGCATTTCTTTGTCAAGAATCTGGAAACGGTCCAGGGTGATGAACGCGACACGATGCTTATCAGCATCGGGTACGGATTCGATGAGAATCACCGGCTTTCCCGGAACTTCGGACCGCTGAATCAGGCGGGAGGCGAAAGACGCCTGAACGTTCTGATTACCCGGGCGCGGGAACGCTGTGTGGTGTTCTCAAATTTCCGCGGGGCCGATCTGCAGATCGATGCCGAGTCTTCATCCGGTATCGCTGCACTTTCCCGATTCCTCACATATGCGGAGGATCACTCATCTCTGACTGGCGGTGCACCGGCTGATGTTTTGGATGATGCCGGCTACTTCCCGGATTCTGTCGCAGTAATGCTTGAGGATTATGGGTATACGGTCACCCGAAATCTCGGGTGTGCCGGGTTCAGGATCGACATTGCCGTTTCCGATCCAAAGGATCCCGGAGTTTATATGGCAGGGATCCTTTGCGACGGGCCGAACTACTTCTCCTCCGAGGTAACGCGTGATCGCGATCGTTTGCGCAGCCAGGTCCTTGAAGGACTCGGCTGGCATCTCATCCGCATCTGGTCTGCAGAGTGGTTCCAGCATCCGGTATCCTGCACCAAAATCCTTCTGGATTTCCTTCTCGAGGTGCAGAAACCGGTGGAGCCTGTTGTTGAAAAAGTGGAGAAGCCGGCAAAGAAGATGAAGACTGCAGCATCTCCGGCTTTGACCGAGGAAAAACCAAAACCATCTGTAGTTAAGGCACCCGTGTATGCGAAGGTGAAAGTCGAGCCGTATGTTTTCTGTACCGAGTGTGATCTGGAGAAGTATCACCAGTTTGCTTCAGTGACTGATCCTGTACTTGCGACCGCGATCGTCCAGATTGTCTCCGTAGAAGGCCCGATCTCTATGAGCGTGCTGCATGCCCGGATCAAGGAGCTTGGCCGCGTCCCGAAGATGACGCCGGCGATCAAGAATAAGATCACGGCTCTTCTGACAGAAGAGGTGCAGGCCGATCGTCTGACGGTGGATGAAGAGGGATTTTATTCCGTCCCTCTCAAAGAGATCGCAGCACGCGAGCGGCCGGCAAAGTGGTCCTGCGATGACGTGCCGCTTTCAGAGATCGGCCGTGCGGCTGAGGTCATTCTTGGGAAACAGTTTGCCACGCCAAAATCGGATCTGATCCGTCAGACAGCTCTCGTCCTCGGATTCAAACTGACTGCGCAGGTAAAATCCAGGGTGGAAAACGGGATCGATGCTGCGATCACCGCGGGGACGATTCTAATCGAGGGAGATAAACTCGTCCAGGCATCTGCAGAATAGTTCCACACCTTTTTTCTGATGGCAGGTTCAATAAAATACGTAACAGTCTTTTAAATTTTTAGATACTATGTTTGAATCGATTTCCGCAGTAACGAACTCCGCAGGGTATCTCCTGGAAGGAGTGGGGGTGACCCTTCTTTTAGTGGGCCTCTCCCTATTTATCGGGTTCATCTGCGGGATCGTTCTGACTCTCGGCCAGGTCTACGGTCCGGCTCTGGTCCGCAGGTTCGTCGGCGTCTATGTCTGGTTTTTCCGCGGGCTGCCAAATATCGTCCTGCTGTTTCTGTTTTACTTCGCGCTCTTCCCGTTCATGGGCTTTGATATGCCGGCATTCGGCGTTGCCGTGACCGTGTTAGGTCTCAGAAGTGCGGCCTATCAGTCGCAGATCTTCCGGGGAGCGATCCAGTCATTATCCGAAGGACAGATGCTTGCCGCACGTTCGCTTGGCATGACCCGCTGGCAGGCGATCCGCTCGATCGTTCTGCCTCAGTCTCTTCGTCTTTCCCTTCCCGGCTGGTCGAACGAGTATCCGGTTCTGCTGACGGACTCTTCGGTTGCCTATGTGATCGGGGTGGCTGAACTTCTTACACGGACGAGTCAGGTGATCTCCCGGACAGGCGAGCCGATGATCCTGTATCTCTCCTGCGCGGTAATATTTATATTGCTGAATTACGGTGGCATGATGATCATTCAATATGTGGAAAAGAAAGTCCGGATCCCGGGATTCGGCAACAATGAGGCTGAGTGTTTATGAGTGACATTCCCATTCTCAAAGTCGAGAACCTCTGTAAATCGTACGGCGATCTTGATGTTCTGAAATCCGTCTCGTTCGAGGTGCACAAAGGAGAAAAAAAGGTTTTCGTCGGCCCGTCGGGAACCGGAAAATCCACGCTTCTCCGGTGCATCAACCAGCTGACCGCTCCGGACAGCGGTTTTGTGTATCTGAACGGCGAGGAGATCGTTCACTCCGGAAAAAAGATCAATGCATACCGGCAGAAGATGGGCATGGTCTTTCAGAACTTCAACCTTTTCGATCATCTGACGGCCGTCAGAAACGTGGAACTTGCCCTCCTGAAAGTGAAAAAGATGGACAGAAAGTCTGCACGCGAGAAGGCGATGTATGAGTTGGAACAGGTCGGTATGGCCGACCGTGCGGACTTTTATCCAGCTCAGCTGTCAGGAGGCCAGGCCCAGCGGGTTTCTATCGCCCGGGCACTTGCCATGGATCCTGAGGTCATGCTTTTTGATGAACCCACCTCGGCTCTTGATCCGGAACTGAAGCGTGAGGTGATGGAGGTCATGCGGACCCTTGCAGCGCAGGGAATGACCTGTATCGTCGTTACGCATGAGATGAAGTTTGCAACCTCGTTTGCGACCGAGATCTACCTGATGGAGAAGGGCGAGATCGTTGAACACGGACCGCCGTCGGAGATCCCGACAAGCCCGAATTTTGTAAAGACGCGTGCGTTTATGGGCAGTTACGCAGACGAGTGATATGGATAATCTGACCAGTACCCCGGTGCCTTCTGACGGGCCGATCGGATTTTTCCAGAGTATGCTGGACTCGATCATCTCCCAGATCCCGTTCTGGCAGGACATTCTGCTCCCTGCTCTCTGGGATGGGTTATGGGTGACGATGCAGCTTGTGATCATGACGGCTCCCCTCGGATTTCTGCTTGGTCTTCTCGTGGCCGTATCCAGAGTCTACGGGCCCGCCCCGGTCAAATGGCTGGCTCAGCTGTATGTGATATTTTTCCGCGGATGTCCGCTTTTGGTTCTGCTGTTCATTCTGTACTTTGGTCTGCCGTCTATAGGAATTGTTTTAGGATCGTTTATGTCGGCCCTTGTCGGATTTATTTTATGTAACTCGGCTTATAACTCCGAGTATCTCCGGGGAGCGCTTCAGTCGATCAAGCGCGGTCAGCTGCTCGCGGCAAGATCTCTTGGCATGACGAAGGCACAGGGTGTTCTGTATGTGGTGGTCCCGCAGGCACTCCGCCGTGCCCTTCCCGGCGTCTCAAATGAGTTCATCTATCTGATTAAATACTCGTCACTTGCGTACGTGGTCGCGGTTATCGAGCTTACCGGTGCGGCAAAAATCATTGCCAGCAAGTATTTTATGTACTTCGAGGCGTTTGCAGCAGTCGGCATCTTCTATCTGGTCCTTGTGACGATCACAACATTCGGGGTCACCTGGCTTGAGAAAAAATATGCGATACCGGGTGTGTCGGGCGCTGCTGTGAAAACTGAAAAAGGGCAGTAAATCCACTTTACAATTATTTAAATACTTTTTATGCCAATTCTCTTTCATGGCATTATCAGTTGATGTTATAGATAAGCTTGCTGCGCTGATCACAGCTGCTTTTGGACTGGTCGCGGCTCTTGCATGGAATACCGCGATTCAGGCAGTTTTTAAGGAAATTTTTGGAGACCAGAGCAGTATCCCGGCAATGCTCGGTTATGCAGGTTTTGTGACGATCATTGCGGTCGTCTTTACGATCTGGATCGGGTATGTCGCGAATAAGACAAAGGATAAGGTCGTGAAAGACAAGAAGGAGTAATTTTACCCAATTCTTTTTTTGTCAGGCATGCGTTACTAGTAGTATGCGTGTTTGTTGTGCTCAGCTGACCCAGGTTTGGGATGATGTGGATGCGGCTTTTTTGAAGGCTGATGCTTTTCTTAGCGGAAAAGCAGGTATAGCGGATATGGCGATGTTTTCCGAGCAGTATGCAACCGGATGGCGGCCCGTGCCCGCTCAGGTCTCAGGTGAGGATGTGAAAAACCGCTGGCTTGCCCTTGCAGAAAAGCATAATGTGTGCGTTGTCGGTTCGTATCAGAAAACCGTGGCGGGAGGTTTGCCGCAAAATACGATGCTCGTGTGCGGACCCTCGGGGGAGATCATTGCCGAGTATTCGAAGATGTATTTATTCGTTCCCGGAAAAGAGGATCGGTGTTTTTCACCCGGTGATGAGCCGGTGACATTTACTTACGGCGGTGTGAAGTTCGGGTGTGCGATCTGTTTTGATCTGCGGTTTCCTGAGTTGTTTCGCGCATATCTGAAGATGGGGTGCGAGTGTGTTCTGGTCCAGGCGGCCTGGCCTGCGGCCCGTGTTTCAGACTGGGAACTTCTGCTTCGGGCGAGGGCGCTCGAGAATCGCGGGTTTGTTGTCGGGGCTGCATGTATGGGGTATGATCCCGTTTCGGGTACGGATTACTGCGGGCGGAGTATGGTGTGTGATTATGAGGGGCGTGTGATCAGTGACGGGGGCGTGTTTGAAGGGGGATGTGGGGGGGACGTGGATGTGGAGGGGGTGAGGGAGATGAGGAGGGTGTGGGGGATGATATGAAGCTACGTATTTTTTGAGCAGGAGGATTGCTGGACAAAGTTATGTGATTGCGGCGTCTTTTTGATGCTTAACAAAAATGTATCCCACATAGCCTGTTATATAGGATATATTTCCCGGGATGAAAATGCGGGTTATTTCCCCGTATATCTACCCTAATTTGACTCAAGTATGAATTGATACAGTTCAGCATATTGTTTTGCTACATTTTCCCAAGACATTGTTTCTTTTGCTGCTCTAAAACTATTTTCAGCACACTGTCTACGTTTATCTGAATTGGAAAGCAAGTCAATTATCGCCTCGGAGATTGCATCCGGGGATTTGAAGGGAATGATATACCCGTTTTTCCAAGTGGTGATTATTTCCGGTGCAATACTGACCGGAGTCGAGATAACAGGAAGGCCACAAGCCATTGCCTCTAACAGAGTTAAGGGAAGACCTTCATAGAGACTTGGAAGTAAAAAGAGATCAGCATTGCGAAGATAAACTGGAACCTCACTGTTTGGGATTAAGCCGGTAAACTCAACTGTTGCTGAGAGCATATTCATCTCTACCAGCTTCTCAAGTTCTGACCGATATTCTCCATCGCCGACGATCATAAGTTTTGCAGTTGGAAACTTAGCATGGACCTTTTTCATACTCTCAATTGCATACTCCAGTCCCTTTTTGTTATCTATTCGGGATAGGGTGAGGATAACTGGTGATACAGATTTTTTCATCTCATTGTTTTCAGCAGGATAAAATCTATCAAGATCAACACCGTTTGGAATAACAACTGGTTTTGTTCCAAGTTCTTTTTCGAATTGGGTTGCCATTTCATTTGTGAGAGTGATAATCTGTGCTGCTTCTTTGATATGCGGGAGTTGGGGCCAGAATCTTTTGAGAGATGCGGGGAGAAATGGACCCATAAGTTCCAGATTTCCATGTATGCAGATTGTATATGGGATGTGGTATTTTTTCCAGGCGATGTATGCAGGGATTGAATTTGTAATATTTTGTGCGTGGATGATATCCGGTTTTATTTCTTTGATTGTTTTCACCGTCTTTTTGAAAAAGGTCAAACCATCAATGAATGCTCGAATGGGATGCTCATCTGGGTAGGTATGAATCGGGTACCTGTGCATATGGATGGGAGTTGTGTTTTTATTGGGGTCGGGAGATGGAGTGATGATATGAACTTCGTTATGCTGTTTGTCAAGTTCCTTCGCCAGATGGTAGGTTGCGAGTTCAAGTCCGCCGACGTGGGGAAGGTAGTGGGTTGCGATGATAACAAGTATCATAGAGGCTATCCTGACATCCAAATTCTTATTCTATCCAATGTTTTTTGCTTTATTAATGGTATCTTTTTGACAATTTGACTCGGGAGATAAAGGAGGAGCTCTAACAGTAATTTTCTTTTAAGAAAATACTTTGACTGAACTATTTTGAGATTTTCTTTAACATATTGCTTATTTCCTGCTATGAGGTTGATGTAAGCCATATTAAGTTCCTCCATCTCCAAATAAAGTTGTAACCCATCTGTATTATTAATTACCTCCTCTTGTTCCGGAAGGGATAAGATATATTTATAAAACGGATGGTGATCTATCGGCATTCTGATATTCGTCATCTTGTTATTGGAAATCCAATGATATTTTGCTCCTTCGGTGGAAGAATAAGCAATGGGTAAACATAGGGCAATTCTACCCCACATTTCTGTATCCTCTCCAATATTAAGACTCGGATTGAAAAGTCCAACTCTATCATAAGTTGATTTTGGAATAGTTACACAACATGGTGAAAAAGGTGGTTGCATGGCTAAGGCTGTTGAACGGAAATAAGAGTCTAAGATTCCGTTCCACGGTTTTTTGGGGATTTCACACAATGGCAACTTTTGGGTTTGATTACCATACGTTGGGATATAAGCCGTTGCATATAAACCTGCAGATGGATAGTCCGCATTTAATTTCAATATTTGCTCAATATATGTTGGCAACCACTCATCATCAGCATCTAGAAAAGCAATAAGATCGGCACCGGCTGCCGCAATTCCTTCATTTCTCCCTGCCGGCAATCCTTTAGAAAGCTGATGAATCAGATGATATCGCGAATCGGATTCGTATTTTTTTATCACATCCAAACTGCCGTCGGTTGATCCTCCGTCCACAATGATCAATTCAAAATTCTGTATTGTCTGTGCAAATATTGAATCAATGGCACGCTGAACTTCGTTGACTTTGTTATACAGCGGGACAATTATGGATATTCGTGGAGGTGTCATACTGTTTTCCTATGGAAATCATCCTCGCATCTGATAATATCATCTTCGGTTAGGATGTCACCATTTTGCACTTCGATTACTTCCAGCGGGCTATCCCCAGGATTAGCAAGCCGATGAATGGTGCCTGAAGGAACAAAGGTACTCTCACCTGTTTTGACAAGGAAGGTATTCTCTCCGTTCGTAACTTCCGCAACTCCGCTAACCACTACCCAGTGTTCACTTCGGTGATTATGATATTGAAGAGAGATGCGGTTATGCGGGTTCAGAATCAGCCTTTTAACAAGATACGTGCCGCATTTTAGAATCGTGGTATAACGTCCCCAAGGCCGATGAACAGTAGTATGTGTAACAACTCGCCCATCATTATTCTGGCGAAGTAATTCTGTGATCGCACCGATCTTCTGGGTTTGATTCGTTGGACAAACAACTAAAACATCAGCTGTATCAATGACTGCGGTATCAGAGATCCCAATGGTTGAAACCAGTCTCTCAGAGATAATAAGATTGTTTTTTCCATCTGGAGTAATATATTCTCCGGACACGGCGTTTCCCACCTTATCTTTCCCGCTTACCGCATATAATGCCTCAAAACTCCCGAGGTCATTCCAAGCTCCTGACAGGGGAACCACGGCAACTTTGGATGTTTTTTCCAGCACACCATAATCTATCGAGATTTTAGGTGTCAGTTCATATGCATTTAATACATCGTGACTGAATGCATAGAAGACCTCTGGAGCATATTTCCTGCACTCTTCGAGAAACATATCTGCTGAAAAACAAAATATACCTGCATTCCAGAGGTATCCGTCTTTCAAATATTTTTCTGCAGTATGCTTGTCGGGTTTTTCGACAAAGGATGATACCTTGTAACCCCCCTCAAGTTCGTCTCCTGGTTTGATATAGCCATATCCTGTATGAGGCATTGTAGGGATGATGCCAAATGTTACTATATAGTCATTCGTAAGTTTTTCGGCTGCTTTGACGGCCGAAATGTATGCATCCCCCACTTCTAGAATCTGATCTGAAGAGAGAACAAGGATCGAAGCAGCTTTATCCTTCTCATAAATTTTTAGAGAAGCGTAGGTGATAGCCGGAAGGGTGTTTTTTCCGCAGGGTTCTTGCAGCACGTTACAGGAGATATTGATTTGACTGAGCTGATCATTTACAAGGAATTTGTGGGTGTCGTTTGTTACAACAAAAATTTCTTCCGGTTTTGAAAATATTGCAGCACGCAAAACTGCCTTTTGGAAAAGTGACAGATCTCCAAAGAGGGGAATAAACTGCTTGGGGTAGTTGCTTCTGCTCAAAGGGAAGAGGCGTGTGCCAAAGCCGCCGGCAAGAATTATTGTGTACATAAAATATTACCTATTTGAATATCTATACTATCCTTGGGTAAGTAGTTGTAAATAGTTTTCTCACTCATATACTATTTATCAAGGTGATTCACATATCAAAAACGGCTTTCATTACCGGCATCACTGGTCAGGACGGCTCCTATCTTGCTGAACTTCTTCTCCATAAAGGATACCAGGTCCACGGCCTTATCCGCCGGGCATCTACGTTTAACACATCACGTCTTGATCACATCTATCAGGATCCACATGATGAACCCAAGTTGATTCTTCATTATGGTGATCTTTCAGATACGGAACAGATCTCTAATATAATTTACAATATCAAACCCTCAGAAGTTTACCACCTCGGCGCCCAGAGCCATGTAAGAGTGAGCTTTGACACGCCTGAATACACTGGAAATGTCACCGGGCTTGGAACTGCAAGATTACTCGAAACCATCCGAAAAAGTGGGCAGGACATCAGATTTTATCAGGCATCCAGTTCCGAGATGTTTGGTGCGACCCCGCCGCCGCAGAATGAAGATACCAAATTCTGGCCGAGAAGTCCGTATGCATGTGCAAAAGTCTATGCATATTATATGTCCAGAAACTACCGTGACGGGTACAATATGTTTGTTTGTAATGGCATTCTTTTCAATCACGAATCTCCCCGTCGCGGCGAAACGTTTGTGACACGAAAAATCACCCGCGGTCTTGCAAACATTGTTGCCGGCAAACAGAAATATCTCTATATGGGCAATCTCGATGCACGCCGTGACTGGGGATTCTCGCCAGAATATGTCGAAGCGATGTGGATGATGCTTCAGCAGGACAAACCGGATGACTATGTCGTAAGCACCGGGCAGACCAACTCGGTAAAAGAATTCCTTGAAGAGGCATTCAGCTACGCGGGTCTGAACTGGGAGGATCACGTCAGGATCGATCCGAAATACTTCCGCCCGACCGAGGTGGAAAATCTGATCGGTGATTCTACAAAGGCAAAGAAGATTCTTGGCTGGAAACCAAAGGTAACCTTTGGTGATCTTACAAGGATCATGGTCGATTCGGATTTCCGAGCAGCAGGACTTAAGCCGATTGGTGAAGGAGATGCGGCACTTGCAAAGCTGTATCCGGATAAATGGTGGGGCGTGGATTAATTGAGTAAGATACATTTTGAAGACAATATCATTTTAGTGACCGGCGGTGCCGGTTTTCTTGGTTCAAACGTGGTAAAACATCTTCTCGCGTCCGGTGCGAAACAGGAAAATATCATCATTCCCCGAAGTCGGGATATCGATCTGCGTGTATGGGAAAACTGCCTTTCCATTACGAAAGGGGTCGATCTGATCATTCATCTTGCAGCAAGTGTTGGAGGGATCGGGTATAATATGCATAATCCGGGTTCGCTTTTTTATGATAATGCGATCATGGGGATCCAGCTGATGGAAGCGGCACGGCAGAATAATGTGGGCAAGTTTGTCGCTGTCGGCACGATCTGCGCATACCCGAAGTTTACACCGATCCCGTTCCGGGAAGAGGAGTTATGGAATGGGTATCCTGAGGAGACGAATGCACCTTATGGTCTTGCGAAGAAGATGATGCTTGTTCAGGCTCAGGCATACCGTCAGCAGTATGGGTTCAATGCGATCTATCTTCTGCCGGTGAATCTGTATGGTCCGGGGGACAATTTTAATCCGGATAGTTCCCACGTAATCCCGGCACTGATCAAGAAGTTTATCGATGCGAAGGAGAGCGGATCAGACAGGGTCGAAGTCTGGGGAACCGGTGCAGCTTCACGGGAGTTTTTGTATGTGGATGATGCGGCACGCGGCATCGTTCGCGCGGCTGAAAGCTATGATAAGCCGGATCCGGTGAATCTTGGTTCCTGCATGGAGATTACTATTAAGGAGCTCGTTGATCTGATTGCTGAACTGACAGGTTTTGAGGGTGAGATCATGTGGGATACGAGTAAGCCGGATGGTCAGCCGAGAAGGATGCTGGATGTGAGCGCGGCAGAAAGGGAGTTTGGGTTTAGGGCTACGGTGGAGTTCAGGGAAGGGCTGAAGAAAACGATTGAGTGGTACGTAACGCAGAAATAACATAGGTATAGCTGATGATAATAAGGAAAATTGCAGTATGGAGTTATAATACCCTCCATTCGCTAGCGGGTTTTATCCCCTATCTGTTAGATTATTTTCGCTTTCAAAGTAATCGGAAGACTCAAGCAGATACGCGGTTCAATGTGAAATTGTCAGAATTATACCCATGTCTTAATGATAATACAGGTAAAACTCCCTTTGATGCTCACTACATATATCATCCGGCATGGGCAGCAAGAATTCTTGCCAAAACAGGCCCAGAGGAGCATGTCGATATTTCCTCATCACTTTCATTTGTAACTCTTGTCTCATCGTTTATTATGGTGCGTTTCTATGATTATCGCCCGGCAGAATTGAATCTCACGAATCTTTCCAGTGGTGCCGTTGATATCGTCGCACTCCCATTTGCTGATGGATCGATCTCTTCTCTTTCTTGTATGCATGTTGTTGAACATATAGGACTCGGAAGGTACGGCGATCCCATTAACTCCAAGGGAGATCTTTTAGCGGTGATGGAATTAAAAAGAGTGCTAAAACCTGGTGGTGATCTGTTATTTGTAGTTCCGGTTGGCGGCGATGCTAAAATTATGTATAATGCTCATAGAATTTACACATATGATCTCGTTATGAAGATGTTTCACGGCTTTGAATTAATGGATTTTTCTTTAGTATCTGATACCAAAGGACATGTGAATGATTTTATATCGCCTGCTTCAAAGGAAAATTCTGATGAGTGTACATATGGGTGCGGTTGTTTCGGGTTCAGGAAAATAGTGTGAGGTACATATGGTTACGGTTAAATTAATGGGCGGTCTTGGAAATCAGATGTTTCAGTATGCTATTGGGAGATCATTGGCTCATGATCTGGGTGAAGAATTATATCTGGATGTGTCATTTTATGACAGAAGACATTCTTTGGATACAACACCCCGGCATTATGAATTGTTTCATTTGAATGTGAAAGGGAATGTAGTTAGGAGAGGAATTATTTCCAGAATGTTGATGTTATTTTTAGAAAATTTAGTGAAGAAATGCCCATTTATTTATCATAAATATATTCTGGAGAAGAAACTTGACTATAATCCCTCAATTATAAATAAAGAACATAATCTGTATCTGGATGGATATTGGCAATGCGAGAAATATTTTCTGCATAATGAAGCGATTATTCGTCAGGATTTACAGGTCATTACTCTACAGAGTAATGCAAATATGCGATGGAGTGAGTTAATTTCACGTACCACATCGATTTGCCTTCATGTAAGAAGAGGTGATTACGTAACGAATGCAGCGGCAAACTCGACGCATGGCCTTTGCAGTTTGGCATATTATTATGAATCTATAAAATATATCTCTGAAATGGTTCAAAATCCAGTATTTTTTGTGTTTTCTGACGATCTGGAGTGGACAAAAACAAACATCTCTATTCCTTATGAAGTTCACTATATGGATCAGAATGGTCCGGATGAAGATTATGAGGATCTTCGTTTAATGATGCAGTGCAAACATTTTATTATTGCAAACAGTTCATTCAGTTGGTGGGGGGCATGGCTTGGAAATTATAAGGACAAGATCGTGGTTTGTCCTAAGCATTGGTTTAATGATCCAGATATGAAGACAGATATTATTTCAGATTCATGGGTGAGAGTGTAGTGTGGGCCTTTCAAATATATTGTGCAATCTAATATCTATGTTGATTAGATATCCATAATTTTCAAAAATTTTTTAGCACAAATCTCATCATTCATGTTTTCCATGACCCACTTTCTTGGTTCAAATTGATTTATGATCCCAGGTATTTTTTGTATAATTTTCTCCAATCCAGATAGTATTTCATATTTACTCTAATTCCTAATAACAAATTTTTTTGTATAATAAATCTTCACCCTCGATTGTTATGTCATCAGAGCAGATTCACAACAGAGATTCAGTTAATATAGGACTTACGCGGTGTGATCTCAACCGAAAAAAACTGAAGTCCTTATGAGATGTACTTCGATTTCGTGTACGGCATTCATCTAGACACAAAAGAAAAATCAACCGCGAATCTCCGCAAATTAGCGCGAATCGCATTTTCCTTACGTTCGGGTGCTCTGCTTCGGCTGATCGCCTACGCAGAATCGCACCCTCTCTTGATAAATGCTATAAGAAAAGCCCGCGTGCGGGTTTTTCTGTTGTTTCATGATATATTGATTTCACAAAAAGAGAAGTTAAAGGAGAGAAAAACCGGCACGCCGGTTTTTCCCCAGCATTTTTCCAAACGGCGTGCGATTCTGCGTAGGCGATCGGCCGGAGCAGAGCACGGCGGTGCAGAGCGCGGCGGCGCAAGAAAAATGCGATTCGCGAGGATTCGCGGAGGCGTGCAAGCCGAAGGCTTGCGTGCCGCCTCAAATGAGTAAAGCTCATTTGGGCTTATTGGCGGTTAAATAAGCTCATATGTCCGCATCCAACCATACCCTTTCCGAATTGAATCCACACCAACACCGCGTAACTCCTATTAATAGTATACTTATTTCATCTTCATGGACATATAAAAATAGGATTAGGCAACCTATCTCAGATGTCAAAACCCATCATCTCCAATATCATGCGTATCCCGGCAATACAGCGCCAGAGTACCCTCTCTCTTCTATCGACAATAACCATCACCTTTTTCGGATTTATCTCCACCATGCTCTTTTCCCACCTCCTTGGCAAAGATCTGATGGGTGTCTACTACCTTTTCCTTGCGTATTACGGCGTATTCAACATGATCGGGGACGGAGGATTTGGACAAGCCGCAGTGAAAAGGATATCCGAAGGAAATGATCAGAATGCATATATTACCGCGTATGCAAGTCTGCGTGCTCTACTCATCATCGTTTCGACATTGCTCCTTCTTCTGCTGAGTCCCTACTTTATCGATCTGCAGTCATATGATCTTGTTCTCTGGATCATCATCGCACTTACGGCTTCATTTTTTGGCCACACGGTAACCTATGGAATTTATGGCCTGGGCCATGTTGGCATATACAGCATAGCCAACGGCATAAGTGAGTTTGTCAGAATAGTATTCCAGATCATAGCGGTTCTCCTTGGATTTTCCGTATTTGGATTATTCGGCGGAGTTATCATGGGTATCATCATTTCCGGAATCATCTGCTTAAAATATTTCACCTTCAAACCTGCAAAATTCAGTTTCCGTCACATCAGCAGCCTTGCGGTGTACGGATTCTGGATATTTCTGATAGGGACCGGATCCATCGTTTTTGCCTATGCTGATACGATTTTCATAGGTTATTTTATGACCAACGGGGATGTCGGCGTCTATCGTACTGCCTATCAGTTTACCTCACTTGCCGGATTTCTTGCACTTGCGATCGCCACAACACTCACACCGAAAATCAGTCACTGGAGTTCAAACGGTCAGATGGATCGGATCTCTCCCGCGGTGACCCGCGGGATAACTATGTCACTTATCCTCGCAATTCCTGTTGCTTTTGGTGGAATCCTTCTTTCAGAACGATTGCTATACTTCTTCTACGGCGCTGATTTCGCCGCGGGTTCTACAGTATGTTGGATTCTTCTTGTCATGCAGATCATCGCGGTGTTCACCCTGCTTCTTGGCGTCGGGCTTACCGCCTCCGATCACGCCCGCCAGGCATTCTATGCCGCCGGTATTGCCGCCCTGCTTAATATTGTTCTCAATGTAACCTTGATCCCGATCTTTGGGATAAACGGCGCCGCGGTCGCGACACTGATAAGTTACACCCTGAACGCCATTCTGATCTCGCATTTCCTGAAACGCTACATCACCATCCGTCTTGAACTCCTCCCGATTGCCCACATCGTCATCGCCTCCCTTGTCATGGCACTCTTCGTATTCATATACATCCGGTTCATCCCTCTTGACAATGTTCTCGTGACTCTGATTCCGGTCATCGTCGGCGCCCTCATCTACATCCTCGTATTGCTGAAACTTGATCACGGCATCCGTGATGAAATCGCCGGCATGGTAACAACTTTCGGCCTGCCCTGGCCGAAATGGCTGTGACCCCTTCCCTTATTTCCCTATAAAAGAAATACTTCTCCAACAAATGAAAGGTATCACTCACATCACCCTCACTCTGGCAACGATGCTTGTTATCCTTGCGCCGTTAACTCCGTCTCTCCTCACATGGGAATCGATTCCGGCGGTGCTTCTTCTCCTCCTTGGCGCTTTCTTCGGCTCGCTCACCCCCGATATTGATAAAGGAAAGGAAGCTGCGATATATCATGCAGAAATTCCCGGTGCCCGGGGCAGAAAATTTCATCTCACGCCGGTATTCGGTTATGCCCTCTACTATGCCTGCTACAAACCGCTTCAGTTTATTTTCCGGATAATCTTCGGTAAAAAAATATATGCAATAAACGGACATCGTGAACTTCCCCACTCGCCAATCGGGATAGTGCTCATCTCAGTTCTCGTAACGGCCTATATCTGGCTCATCTGCTTTGTGCTTTCATTCGTTCCGTATCTGAATTTTCTGTATAATAACCTCCTCATCTATGTGTTCGGCTCGGCATTTCTTCTGGGATGTTTCCTTCATTTACTCGAAGATACCTGCGATAATTCCGGGATCCATTACTTTTATCCGTTCAGTTTCAGCCGCCTTCGCGGCAGGATCAAAGGAGACGGGACTGATGTCCAGCCAAAGATCTTTGTCGTCATTCTGCTGACAGCTGCCGTTGTTCTTATTCCTCTCTCTATGACCCGCATTATTCCTCCGGAATTCGCTTATCCAACAGCACTTATGGTCCCGATCGTGCTCTGGGTCATCTTCCTGAAAGCGTCCGGCGTTCCTGCAAAAAAAGAGATCCGGGAATAAGCTTCTAATCCTGAAGAACCAAATATATATCCATGTATAAACTCGTCTGTGTACACTGCGGCGCCGAGTATCCCCCCGACGCGATAGTGTATAATTGTGAGAAATGCGGCCATCTGCTTGCAGTAAAATATGATCTGAGCAAGATCACGATCACCCACGAAGAGATTTTACAGCGCCCGATCTCCCTTTGGCGCTACAAAGAGTTCCTGCCGGTGAAAATCGAACCCGTCACCCTTCAGGAGGGAGGCACACCTCTGTATCATCTGAAAAAACTTGGTGAGGAGATGGGACTGACCAATCTATATGCAAAGCACGAGGGAATGAATCCGTCGGGATCGTTCAAAGACCGCGGCATGACGCTTGGCGTTTCCATGGCAAAACAGCTCGGCAAAAATATCGTTGCCTGTGCATCCACCGGAAATACGTCAGCATCTATGGCGGTTTATGCAGCAAAAGCAGGAATGCCGGCTGTTGTTTTACTTCCTGCAGGTCACGTTGCTCTTGGAAAAGTTGCCCAGGCACTTATGCATGGAGCAAAGGTCATCTCGATTCGCGGCAACTTTGACCGCGCGCTTGAGATGGTGCATGAACTCTGTCTTTCCCACGGCATCTATCTGCTGAACTCCATCAACCCTTATCGTCTTGAAGGACAGAAGACCATTGGATTCGAGGTAGTCGATCAGCTTGGCTGCGTTCCGGATAGGATCGTTCTGCCGGTAGGAAATGCCGGAAATATTTCTGCAGTCTACAAAGGACTTTGCGAGTGGAAGGAGATCGGATACATTGACCGCCTTCCAAAAATGACCGCGATCCAGGCAGAAGGCGCAGCTCCGGTCGTTGCTGCGATCAAAGGTCAGCTTCCGGAAGTTATTGTTGAGCAGAACCCTGAGACGGTTGCCTCGGCGATCCGTATCGGTGCTCCGGTCAACGCTGAGAAGGCTCTCCGTGCGATACGCGAGACCGGCGGAACTGCAGAGTCCGTGACCGATGCCGAGATCCTTGCTATGCAGCGTGATCTTGCCAGATACGAAGGTATTGGTGTAGAACCCGCATCTGCAGCTTCAGTTGCAGGTATTCGCAAGATGGCAGAGATGGGACTTCTCGACAAGGACGAAAAGATCGTCTGTGTCGTGACCGGCCACCTGCTGAAAGATCCAGAAACTGTAATCAAACAATGCGCTCCGCCAATCGAGATCGATCCAACCATCGAAGCACTGCTTGCTGTATTGTAAGCATCTTTGTGATTCTGCTTGCTTTGTTTGCAGTCCCTGCGGCTGCAAACTCAGCAGAGTATTTTGTATCTGAGGACGGGACCGTTCTTACGGCGAATGCTACTCTTATCAACCAGAGTACATTTCTGCTGGTGAAACCCGGATTTTTAGGTGAGGAGATCGCCCTTCCGGTAGACAATCTGACGATCCAAAACGAGAGCGGTGTTGTCGAGTTTACCCAGAATGGAAAAACCGTCTCATTTCCAGCAGGGAACTATACGCTGAATTACTCTGCGAAGATCGAGAACGGGCTGATCTATCTGAGATATGCCGAGCCGTACAATGTATCCATCTATCTGCCGGAGAAGTTTCAGACAGGACATCTGATCTTAGGCACGGTTGGGAACGGAGGGGTCGTATCTTCATCGGACAACTCGTCCTATGGTTCGATGGTAACGTTTGAGAATACAAATACTGCCTCTCTCACGTTTTATGATGACGTGCGCGAACCTCTGCTCTATCTTTTCCTCGGGATATGGGGAGTTGTGTTTGTCATTGCCGGTGTCAGGTATTTCAGACTGAAAAGAAAGCCGATCAGGGATTTCTAAAAAAAACGAACCCACCTCCTTTTCTTTTTGTTTTTTATTTACTCACGACTTCATTGATTTGTGTAAGCGTCGGCAAATGTATTTGGGTCAGGTGAACTGATTAAAAAAAGAGATTGGAAGTATTTTCTGATACTGATCTTATTCAATATCAATGCCGTATTTCTTGGCATTTTTATCCGCGATGGCCTGGATCTTTGCGATCTCGGCATCGTTCCTTACGGGTTTGAAGAGATGACGGAAACGTTTCTGGGCTTTGAGATAATCATCGACCGGCACTCTCTTGACTTTCTTAACAGTCGCAAGCTCTCCGTCAATAACTTCGTAGTTGACCCAGAGTCCGCATTCGACTGCCATTCTGCCGATCTCCATCGTCTTGGCGCCGTCGAATCCCCATCCGGTGCAGCAGGGTGTGTGAACCTGGATATAGCAGGGGCCTTTTGTATTTCGTGCCTTTTCGACCTTTTTCATCAGATCCGCAGGGTAAGCCATTGATGCAGTGGCAACATAAGGCGACCCGTGCGCGACGAGGATCTGCGGGTAATCCTTCTTAGGGAGGTTGTTTCCGGTCGAGCAGACACCTGCGGGCGATGTGGTCGTGTCAGCGTCGTAGGGTGTTGCCCCTGAACGCTGGATTCCCGTGTTCATGTATGCTTCATTGTCGTAACAGATGTACGTGAAGTCATGTCCGCGTTCAAATGCACCGGAGATACAGAGCGTTCCGATATCCACCGTGGCGCCGTCCCCGCCGAAGACGAGGATCTTTTCGGTGTCCAGGCGTCCCTGCTTTTTGAGGGATGCTTCGATACCCGATGCTACTGCGGAAGCGTTTTCGAAGAGTGAGTGGATCCAGGGAGTTTTCCATGCGGTTTCCGGGTAAGGAGTGGAAAAGACTTCCAGACATCCCGTCGAGTTGACGACGATCGTGTTTTCGCCGTAGCCTTTCAGGATCATACGGACTGCAGATGATGCTCCGCATCCGCCGCAGGCTCTGTGCCCGCACTCAAAGTTTTCAATTGATCTGTCTACCATTTTAGAGCACCTCCTCGCGTAATCCGTAGAACATGTCGCCTTCACCTTTCTCAGCGAGTTCGACAATCTTTTTGATGTCTTTCTTTCTCACATCGCGGCCGCCGAGACCAAGGATGTAGTCGTAGACCGGTATGTTCGAACCATAACATGCCTCCTTGATTTCAATTGCGACGGCTCCTTTTGCGCCCAGACTGACGTTTTTATCGAGAACTGCGATGGTGTTGACATGAGCAAGAGCTTTTGCAACATCGGTCGACGGGAATGGACGGAAGCAGCGGAGATTTAAGAGTCCGACCTTCTTTCCTTCAGCACGCATCTCATCGATCGCGTCTTTAACGGTCCCGCAGATCGAACCCATTGCTACGATCGCGGTTTCAGCATCCTCGAGTTTGTAACCGACGACGAGTTCAGAATAGTCACGGCCGAACAGTTCGCCAAACTCTTTGCCGTATTTTTTGATTGCTTCGGCCGCACGGTGGACCGCCTGATCGTGTTCGTATCTGAACTCAAGGTAGTATTCCGGTGTGGCATACATACCAAAGGAGATCGGATCCTTTGCATCCAGTTTCTGATAGGGGTTGAACGGTCCGAGGAATGAGTCAACAAGTTCCTGTGCCGGAAGATCGACCGGCTCATACACATGGGACAGGATAAATCCGTCAAAGCAGACGAATGCCGGAAGCAGAATGTTATGATCTTCGCAGACTTTGTATGCGAGGATGTGCATGTCGATTGCTTCCTGGTTGTCTTCTGCATACAGCTGGATCCAGCCCGAGTCTCTCATCATGATGGAGTCCTGCTGATCGTTCCAGATCGAGAGAGGAGCGGAGATCGCGCGGTTTGCGATACCCATAACGATCGGGAGTCTCATACCAGCTGAGTTGAACACGACCTCGGCCATCAGGGCGAGACCCTGTGAAGTTGTGGCCGAGTAGACTCTGCTTCCTGCGGCCGATGCGCCGATACAGGCAGAGAGCGCTGAAAATTCAGACTCCACGCAGATGTATTCGGCATCAAGTCTTCCGTCCGCAACGATCGATGCGAGTCCTTCGACGATGTGGGTCTGGGGGGTGATCGGATATGCGGATATGACCTGCGGTCTGCAGAGACGGACGGTCTCCGCGATGGCGATCGAGCCCTCCATAATTTCCATCGTCATTTATTTTTCCTCCTTAATCATAGTGATCGCCTTCGCTTTGTCAGGACATTCTTCGGCACACATGCCGCATCCTTTACAGAAGTCAAGATCGATAGAATAGGTTTTGTCAGGATTCTGATTGATGCAGCCCTCCGGACAGATCAGCTGACATGTTCCGCATTTTGTACATTTTTCCGTGTCCATTACGGGGTAGAATACTCTCCATGAACCGGTTTTGTTGTTTCTGCTGTTTCCGGGACGTGCCGTACAGCCAATTCCAAGAGCCATTATACGCGTCCCTCCTTTACCATAGCATATGCACGTTTTGCTGCGGCGATATTGGTGTCTGCAAGTTTCTTGTCGAATCTCTCTTTGATTGCACCTTCAAGAGCTTCGAGAGTGATCTCTCCGCTTGCGGCGGCAAATGCTCCCATCAGAGTTGTATTGGTGATCGGGAGTCCTATTTCTTCAAGAGCGATCTTTGTCGCGTCAATGACGATCAGTTTGACACCTTTTGGGAGATTGTAGCCTGACCCGTCTTTCTCGGTGTTGATAATGGCGATACCGCCATCAGACATGCCTGCAAATACATTCACATCGCGAATAAGCGTGCTGTCCTGAACGATGATGTAGTCCGGCTCATAGATCTGACTTCGAAGGCGGATTTTTTCATCGCTGAACCGCACAAATGCCTGCACGGGAGCTCCGCGGCGTTCGACACCAAACGCCGGAAATGCCTGTGAATAGACGCCTGCGGTGAATGCTGCTGTTGCTATTAATTCTGCAGCAGTCACCGAGCCCTGTCCACCTCTTCCGTGGATGCGTAGTTCTCTCATAACACTTATATTTATCACGATTAATCAATATGAATTTACTGTTTGCAAATTTTTCCAAAAAAGACCGAACGTACGAAAAACAGATGCGGAGTGGGGGTGAATAATTATTTGCAGGGTTGTACAGCCGATATTCCCAATATCTCCTTTGCTCCGCCGAAAATATCTCTTGCCATAAGCGCGAGACCTTCGGATGCTGCCCATTCGTCATACACTATGACCGGCTTTTGGAGTAAAGCGGAGATCTCCTCTGCCAATTCAGGAGCAAGACTTCCAGCCAGGGCAATCGGAGCCTCGCGGGCAAGAAGAAGAAGTGAGGCGCATTCCATTGCAGCCCACATTGCGATAGCCGGCTTTTGATACTTCGCCTCAAGATGGTAGGAGGCACCCGCCGTAGTAAACGCCTCGTTGGCCGTACACGTTCCCTCATCGATTCGTCTGATCGCATCCACATCCAGGGCCCCATGCTGGGTTCCCGGCGCGAAGACGCATGCATCGAATGCTCCTGCGATCTTTCCGTTGATGACAAGAAGTGAAACGGTGTTCGAACTGATGTCGGATACGATAAAAGTGTCATGAAGCGTCTGTTTTGCAAGATAGGCGATCCCGAGTTTTTCCGGGCTTGTCTGATGGGAATACACTTTGAATCTGGGATCCGTATCAGACCCCCGGTGAATTCCCGGGATGACTACTGCGGGAATTCCTGATTCTTTTATGACATCGAATACCCGCGTCCCGCCGCCGATATGTTCACCGGCTCCGTCACGGGTGATGACCCCGCGGTTTTTCAACTGAGCAATCGGTGTTATTTTCGAAAAATTATCGCCCATAGAGTAGCATACGGCAAACCCATCTATCTCTTCAACGGGACAGAGTTTTTCGAGAGATGACAGTTCAAATTTTTTTGCCGCTTCTCTGGATATTTTGAGATGCCTGCCGTTTTCTGTTGCGAACCGAAGAGACGTTGTCCCATGGTCGACTCCGATATACATACTGGTATTGTATAGCTCGAATATGAGATAAGTTCTATCCTTTATAACGTCAATAGAATAAGCAAATGGGCGATTCCCACTATGATACGCTCGGCGTAGCCGAAAATGCTGCGCCGGAGATGATAAAAAAAGCCTATGTTTCTCTCGTAAAAGAGTTCCACCCGGATCATGCGGGTTCAAACGAGGACAAACAGCAGGAGTACAACGAGCGGCTGCTCAAAATAATGGCGGCCTATGAGATCCTCAGCAATCCGGAATCCAAAGCGGCGTACGATCAGGAGCGTGCCGGCATACCTGCGGCCCCTTCACCCCGCGGTAAAAAAATGTCAGGGATGCCCACAAAAAGCGGCGACATTGAAACGGAGTATCCTGTGTCCATGACGATTGCCGCGTATGGAAAAGGCAAGATCCCGATGAAGGTCGCCGGAGAAAAAGTCGTTATCAAAGTATACCCCGGAGTCAGGAGATACCGGATCGAGAACAAAGGCGTACCTGTCGAAGGAAAACCGCGCGGAGATCTGTATGTTAATCTCAAAGTGATACCGGAAGAAAACTGGGAGATCGATGACGCTGCAAACGATCTGATATGCCGTCTGCAGATCCCGCCAAAAACCGCAGAACAGGGAGGGACGATTCCCCTCACTCTTCTCTTCAAGAAAACCATCAAAATCACTGTGCCTGCCGGTGTAAAAACAGGAGACCGTTTCGCCCCGCCGGAGGGAAAAGGTCTCGGAGTTCAGTCTCCGAAGAAAAAAGGCAACATCATCATCGAGGTTGAGGTTGCAAAGAAAAAAGGGCTCTTTGGGCTTTTTGGATAAAACATGACAGAAAAAAACGGAAATCTTACAGCGGCTGACTTTCATCACGAATTATACCGCAGATTTGATGCGGCAGCCGCCCGCGGAGAAGCACAACTCGAAGTCACGGCAGGAGAACTGCATAAAACACTCAAAGCTTCAAACAGGCTCTCGATGTGCAGCAACGCCCTGTACGATATGCAAAACATCGGCGATGCGATCCTCTCCGTCCCATCAGGCGGCGTCGGATCATCGCTTCTGATTCGGTATTCTCTGCCGAGAGAACGAGGCATCGATCTGGAAAAAAGCATCTATGAACGCTCAGCTGTCCTATCCGGTTATGAAATGCGGATGAAACGGTTTGCCGAAATCGCCGCGGTCCATCCGGTGTTCCGCGATCTTGAACCGATCTCCCGCCAGAAAAAATCCGAGACTGCGACCAGAAAACTCTGCGATATCACGGCCCAGGCTGCAGAACTTATCTGCAAACACCAGAAGATCCGTGCAGACAACACAAAGTTCGGGACACTCTGCGGTGCGATCGGCCGATCGGGCATTCTGAGTGATGATGCGTTATATGCTCTTGATTTTGTCAGGATCATTGGCAATTCCAATGCCCGCAAGATCCCTGATGAACATCTGCTGGTGCCGGCCGTATTTTCCTATGCCTCACATGCATTTCTGATCTTTGCAGAAGAGGTCGTAGAGAAGCGGCTGATCTGGAAAAAAGAAAAAGCTGAATAAAATATTATGTGCCGTGATTCCACGAGCACATGTACTCTTTTTGACTGCCGGACAACGAATCGATCGTTGCGCCGACTGCGGCAAGTTTCAGACGGGCAATATATTCATCGATCTCCGAGGGGATATCGTGGACTCCGGGCGACATGTTTTTCCCATTCTTTGCTATGTATTCAACCCCAAGCGCCTGGACAGCAAAGCTCAGATCCATGACTTCGACCGGGTGCCCCATGCCTTTCGGCGTAGCAAGATTGACCAGTCTTCCTTCCGCAAGCAGATGGATCTTTTTGTCTCCGACAACGTAGGTGTCGATCCCGTCACGGTGTTCGACTGATGATGCATGTTCCTCAAGCCAGGGAATGGATATCTCATTATTGAAATGACCTGCGTTTGCCAGGATCGCTCCGGATTTTAACAGAGGGAAGTGACGGTCGGTGATGATGTCGCAGTTTCCTGTCGTCGTGATGAACAGATCGCCAAGTTTTGCGGCCTCATCCATGCACATCACATCAAACCCGTCAAAGTGTGCCTGAAGGGCGCGGCGCGGGTCGACCTCTGTTACGATGACCCGTGCTCCAAGAGCGCGTGCTTTGGTGGCGACGCCTCTCCCGCAGTATCCGTATCCGGCAACGACCACGTGTTTTCCGGCAATCAGGACATTTGTTGTAAGCATAATGGAGGCGAGAGCACTTTCGCCGGTCCCGTGAACATTGTCAAAATAATGTTTCATCGGCGTGTCGTTTACCGACAATACGGGGAACTCAAGCTTTCCTTCAGCCTGCATCGCCTTCAGCCGGTGGATTCCTGTCGTCGTCTCCTCACATGCTCCAATGATCTGCGGGAGAGCATCCCTTCTGTCGAGATGGACCCGGTTGATCAGATCCATGCCGTCATCAATGGTCAGAGTAGGTTTTGCATCAAGTACTTTATCGATCGCTGCGTAATACTCCTCGGTATTACAGCCTCTTTTTGCATAACAGGCGATGCCGCCTTCTGAAAGCGCTTCTGCCACATCATCCTGGGTGGAAAGCGGATTGCATCCGGTGATATACACCTCAGCTCCCCCTGCCTGCAGTGTTCGAACAAGACATGCGGTCTTCGCTTCAACATGCAGAGCCATCCCTATTCTCTGCCCTTTGAGAGGTTTTTCCTCTTCAAAGCGCTTTTTGATCGCCGATAATACCGGCATATACTGTGAAGCCCACTGTATTTTCAGTTCGCCTGAATGTGTCATGCCATAACAATTAGCTTTCCGGAGTATTATTCGTTGCTTGCGGGATTAGGTACCTTCGGAAAATATACTATTCATAAGAGAGCACATTACTAACCAGATGTATTCTGCAGGACTGATTTTTGAAGGGGGCGGGATGCGCGGAGCATATACGGCCGGGGTCATCGATGCATTGATCGAAAACAAACTGGAATTTTCCTCCTGCTACGGGGTCTCTTCCGGGGCATGTCATGCTGCCAGTTATCTCTCCAAACAGCATGGCAGGGCATACAGGACGATGACCGAGCATATGGGGGACAAACGGTACTTCAGCTACTGGAATTTATTAACCAAAGGGGATCTTTTAGGTCCTGAAATGGTCTTCCATATAATCCCGGAACAACTTGACCCCTTTGATTATGATGAATATAATAAATATCCCGGCAAGTTTTACTCTGTTGCGACAAACTGTGAGACGGGCGAGGCTGAATATTTCCATCCGAAAATCATGGAAGAGGATGTAGAGATGATCCATGCATCAAGTGCTCTCCCGATCCTTGCCAAAAAAGTGAAAATCGGTGAGAACTATTATTTTGATGGAGGAATATCCGATTCTATCCCTATCAAACGTTCAATTGCCGATGGAAATACAAAGAATGTTCTTGTTTTGACGCAGGATGCGGATTATCAGAAGAAATATGACAAGTCGGTGCCCATTTTGAACATCTTCTACCCGAAGTATCCGAAGATGGTTGAGATGGTTGCTACCCGCCATATCAGATATAACGAGGCTCTGGAACTTGTTGCCGAAGAAGAAGCTGCCGGAAGAGCATTTGTCATCCGTCCAAAAAACCCGGTCGGTGTTTCCCGAATTAAGTTCAACAAGGAAAAAATTGCCCAACTCTATCACGACGGATATCATGATACGATAGATAAAATGGATGATCTGATCGCATTTCTGGAGAAGTAACCGTTTATGCGGATGTATTCTGCCGGACTGATCTTTGAAGGCGGGGGTATGCGCGGAGTATATACAGCCGGAGTCATCGATGCATTTCTGGACAATGATCTGGCGTTTTCCAGTTGTTACGGCGTATCCGCCGGGGCATGCAATGCTGCATCCTTCATCGCCAGACAGCGCGGGCGGGCATACCGGGTAACGACTGAGTATATCGGAGATAAACGATACTGCAGTATCCAAAATCTTCTGAAGACCGGGAATTTGTTCGGCCCCGATATGCTTTATCATATCATTCCCGAAGAGCTCGATCCGTATGATTATGAGGCTTTTACCCGATATACTGGTAAATTATCTGTCGTTGCCACGAACTGTGAAACAGGGAAAGCTGAATATTTCCATCTGAAAAATATGCGTGAAGAGGTGGACATGCTTCAGGCCTCAAGTTCACTCCCGCTCCTTGCAGAAATCGTCAGGATCGATGGGAAAGGATACCTTGACGGCGGCGTATCTGATTCTATCCCTCTTCAGCGTTCCATTGCAGACGGAAATTTCAAAAACGTCATCGTTCTGACTCAGGACGCTTCCTATAGGAAGGAGCCGATGAAGATCATACCGATTCTGAATCTTGTTTACAGAAAATATCCGAACTTCGTTCAGCAGCTTGCCACCCGCCATCTCCGGTATAATCAGACCCTGGATCTTCTTGCAAAGGAGGAGTCTGCAGACCGGGCGTTTGTGCTCCGTCCGAAAAAACCGGTGAAGATCGGAAGGATCGAGACAAACAAAGCGAAACTTGCCGCCCTCTATGATGACGGATACCGTGAAACGATGGAAAGAATGAATGACCTGATCGCGTTTCTGGAAAAGTGATCCATTCTCTTTTTTTCAAACAGACTTTTCTCCAAAAAACGCCAACAGTATTCTATGGGACTTACCCGGCGAATCATCCCCTGTCTTGATCTGAAAGCTGGACGGGTGGTAAAGGGCGTAAATTTTGAAGGACTCCGCGATGCAGGCGATCCTGTCGAGCTTGCCGCACGATATAATGAGCAGGGAGCCGATGAAGTCGTATTTCTGGATATAGCTGCCTCCAGGGATAATCGTGACACCATGGTCGATGTGATAGGGCGCGCAGCCGACCAGCTTTTTCTCCCGTTAACGGTCGGCGGAGGCATACGCACGGTCAAAGATATCCAGGAGATCCTGCGTGCCGGTGCCGACAAGGTGAGTCTGAACACCTCTGCAGTAAAAACGCCGGAAGTAATCACGGAAGGTTCCCGGTTATTTGGAAATCAGTGTATTGTACTTGCCGAAGATGTCAGGAGAAATTATGAGATGCGTGAGGGGGTGACCCCTATCCGTCTTGCAGACGGGAGGGAATGCTGGTATGAAGTCGTTATCTACGGCGGGAGTAAGAGGACCGGGATCGATGCCGTTTCCTGGGCGCAGGACGCGGTGAAAAGAGGAGCGGGAGAGATACTGCTCACTTCCATGGAAACTGACGGCGTGAAGACCGGTTTCGATCTGGAGATCACTTCAGCCGTCTCGGAAAATGTCGATGTCCCGGTGATCGCATCCGGCGGGGTAGGAACTCTGGAGCATTTTTATGACGGGTTTGTCAAAGGAAAAGCCGATGCCTGCCTTGCGGCGAGCGTGTTTCATTACGGCGAGCTGACGATCCAGTCCGTAAAGGAGTATCTTGCATCACGGGGCGTTTTGGTCCGGCTGTAATGAGCTGGCAGACTGATTATCAGACGCGGGGTGCGAGGTGGGGAGGAGCTTCCTATCTTCTCCCGGAGATGCCTGCCGACGCTCTCATTCTTGAGACTGGGTGCGGGAATGGAAAGACACTTCGTTCACTTAGGCAAGGCGCGATCGGGATCGACATTTCCCCGGCAGCAGTGAGACTTGCCGGACCCTCGGCGATTGTCGGAGACATTCGCTCTCTTCCGTTCAAAGATTCGGTATTCGACATCATATTCTGCTGGCATGTTCTGGGGCATCTTTCATCTCTGGATCGCAATACCGCGGCCAGGGAGATGCTTCGGATCCTGAAGCCTGAGGGTGTTTTATATTTCAAAGATTTTTCCAGAAACGATTTTCGCTATGGAAAAGGAACTGAAGTGGAATCGTCTTCATTTTTGCGGGGTGACGGAATCATCACGCATTACTTTGAGCCTGAAGAACTCACAGATCTTTTCGGTCCGTCGGCTATCTCGACCGCATCCTGGGTCCTTCGGATAAAGGGCGTGGACAACCATAGAGAAGAGATCCTCTTATCTCATAAAAAAACCAATACTGAATAATTATGCCGGATCTTGTTCCTTCACTCACCTTTACGGACGGGCTCATTCCAGTAATTGTCCAGGATGCAAAAACACTTCAGGTCCTGATGTTTGCATTTGCCAATCAGGAAGCGGTATCCCTGACGCTTTCAACAGGGTATGCCCACTACTTCAGCCGTTCACGCGGTAAGATCTGGAAAAAAGGCGAGGAGTCAGGCCACCTCCAGAAGATCGTCCGGGTTTGTGTTGACTGTGATGAGGATTGTCTGTTATATCAGGTCGAGCAGACCGGGTGTGCCTGTCATGAAGGATATGTCAGCTGTTTTTTCCGGACGATCGACGGCGAGGTCATCCTTCCAAGATTTAAGGACCCGGCAGATATCTACTCCCGGTGAATCATTTACTGCGCCTTTTGGAACACTATACTAATATCCTATTGAAACCCCATAAATATTGGTTGAATATTTTATGATACTCGTACCTGATACCAGCGTCGTTATCGACGGCCGCGTTACCGCCCTGATCGAGAAAGGGGAATACCGTGACGCAACGATAATAATACCTGAAGCAGTCTTTGCCGAACTCGAGGCACAGGCGAATCAGGGCAGAGAAATAGGTTTTTCCGGCCTCGCCGAGCTGCAGAAACTTTGCGTTCTTGCCAAACAGGGCAGGATCACCCTACAATATGTCGGTGAACGACCCCGACTCGAGCAGGTGAAATTGGCAGGAGGGGGTGAGATCGACTCAATGATCCGGGCAGTTGCCATCGAACATGGAGCCACGTTCCTTACAAGCGACTATGTGCAGGCAGAAGTTGCCCGCGCAAAAGGACTTGACGTCATTTATCTGAAGTCTGAAACGACCGACAATTTTGCTCCGCTCCAGATCGATGAATTCTTTGATGAAAACACCTTTGCCGTCTATCTCAAGGAGCGTGTGGCTCCCTGCGCCCGGAAAGGAACGATCAAAGAATCCCGGCTTGTGCAGATCAGGGAGGCGCCCGCTACTGAGTATGAGCTTCGTGCTATCGCTCAGGAATGCCTTGAACGCGCAAAACGTCACCCTGACGGATTTGTCGAAGTTGAGATGCCGGGAGTTACGGTTTCCCAGATCGGTTCTATGCGGATCACCACCACGCGTCCGCCGTTCTCAGACGGGATCGAGGTTACAGTCGTCAGGCCGACGCGTGAGGTCTCCTTCGAATCATACAACTTTGCAGCTGCCTTAAAAGACCGGTTAAAGGAGGGGGCAGGAGGGATGCTCATCGTCGGCACCCCGGGTTCAGGGAAATCCACGCTTGAGCAGAACATAGCGATCTATCTTGGAAGTCAGAACTTCATCGTCAAGACGATCGAGTCCCCGCGTGATCTGATGGTCCCGGACAATATCACTCAGTATACAGCTCTTGACGGCAGTATCGCAGCGACCGGCGAAGTGCTGACCCTGCTGCGTCCCGATTACGTCATCTTTGATGAAATGCGGAGAAGTGAGGAGCTTTCGGTCTTTGCAGACCTCCGTCTGTCCGGCATCAAAGTGATCGGCGGACTCCACGCGAAGTCGGCTCTTGATGCAATGATCCGCCTTGCAAGCCTCGTCGACCTTAATCTGATCCCGCAGATCGTCGCCACGATGGTTTTTGTGAAAACCGGCGACATCTCAGAAATATATAACGTGTCATCAGGATTCGGCGTGCCAAAAGCGCTTGAGCAGATCGGTGATCCGCAGATCCGGCCCATTGTCAGACTGACCAACATCATTACTCAGGAAACTGCCGCCGAAGCCTTCAGATATGAAGGCGAGGTCATGGTCACGCCGGCAGCAGGACTTCCCAAAGCAACGCCGGTCGTTGTTCCAAAATCAGCTCCAGCCCCGGTCTCTGCGCCGGCTCCGGCACCAAAAGCTCCAGCTCCGGCGCCGGTCACATCTGAACCGACGGCTCAGGAAGAGCGCTCCGCTCCTCCGGTCCACAGCATGCCAACCTACGAAGTCACCGATGACAATCCTGCATGGGTCGTTTTGGAAAAAGAGATCCAGAATGAGATCCGCCGGTTCACCGAAGGAGATATCGTTGTCCGCATGATCACCGACACCAAAGCCGCCGTCTATATCGAGGATGCGGATGTACCTGCCGCCATTGGAAAAGCAGGGAAAAACATCGCGGCGGTCGTCAGCAAAGTCGGCGTTGGAATCGATGTCCGCCCACTAAGCGACCTTCCGGGACGGGAGGTCCTCATCAATGATGTCCCGGCGCCCGTTAGCGGATCAGCCGGATTTAAGATCAAGAGCGAGAAAAAACAGCTGTCCATCATATGTCCGGATTATGCAGGTAAAATCGTAGACCTTTTCTCAGGAAAAGAGTACCTGTTTACCGCAACTGTTGATGATTACGGTGAAATCCATCTCGCACGAAACTCAAGTATCGCTATGGAAATGATACGGCGCTACGGTGCCGATGAGGAACTGAAGATCCGTCCCGTCGATTAACACAATAGGTGAAAACAACAATGGCAAATACCCTGGCAATGACCGAAATTGAACCGGAGATCCGCAACGAGTGGATACCGGCATTCGAATCAAATCCTGATGAAACGAAAGACAAGCTGTACGTAAACGTGGCATTCCCCTATCCGAGCGGCGCAATGCATGTGGGTCACGGGAGGACATACATCATCCCCGACGTGGTTGCCCGCTTCTGGAGAATGCAGGGAAAACAGGTGCTTTTCCCGATGGCGTTCCATGTTACCGGGGCTCCGGTTCTCGGCATCGCAAAACGCATCGCGAATAAAGATCAAAAAACGCTCAAGCTCTACGGCGAACTCTACCGGGTCCCAAAGGAAACTCTTGCGAACTTCACCGACCCGATCACGATCGTGAATTACTTCGCTGATGAATATGAACGGGTGATGAAACAGCTCGGCCTTTCCATCGACTGGAGACGCCGGTTCACGACCATCATCCCCCAATACAGCAAATTCATCGAATGGCAGTACACGCATATCTACGGGCAGGGAAAAGTGCAGAAGGGAGAGTATCCGGTCAGATACTGTCCTGCATGTGATCAGCCTGTCGGTGATCATGATCTTCTTGAGGGCGAATCCGCTGAGATCATGCACTTTGTGTTTGTGATGTATCAGTTCGGCGAGTTCCAGATCCCGTGCGCCACCCTTCGTCCGGAGACCATCTTCGGCGTAACAAATCTCTGGGCAAATCCGGAAACCACGTATGTAAAAGCTGAAGTCGACGGTCAGAAATGGATCATCAGCACGGAAGCAGCGGAAAAACTCCGGATGCAGAAACACATCGTTGTAGAACTCTCGACGCTTCAGGGAACCGAACTCATCGACAAGACCGCAAAGAATCCCTATACCGGTGCCGATGTTCCGATCCTTCCCGCTTCCTTCGTAGACCCGGACATGGGATCCGGTCTTGTAATGAGCGTTCCGGCCCACGCGCCGTTCGATTATATCGCTCTTCGTGATCTTCAGGAAAAAGGAAAGTATACAGATATCAAAGCGATCCCTCTGGTCACCGTTCCAAACTTTGGAACGGTCCCGGCACAGGACATCGTCGAAAAGAACAAGATCCCCAACCAGGATGATCCGCGGATGGACGATCTCACGCAGGAGCTTTACACCGCCGAGTTCTCGAAAGGAAAACTCAACGATAACTGCGGTATCCATGCAGGAAAATCCGTTCGTCAGGCGCGTGAAGATGTGACCCGCGAGTTTACTGAAGAGCGCGGTTCGATCATTTTCCATGAGATGAGTCAAAAACGCGTGATCTGCCGCTGCGGCGGGCGCGTGTATGTCAAGATCCTGGATGATCAGTGGTTCCTGAACTACGGCGATCAGACCTGGAAAGCTCAGGTCCACGAACAGCTGCCGAAGGTTGAACTTGTTCCGGCCGAAGTTCGCGCCGAGTTCGAGCGGACGATCGACTGGCTCAAAGAGTGGCCGTGTTCCCGCCGTGTCGGTCTCGGGACGCATGTTCCGTGGGATCCGAAGTGGCTGTTTGAACCCCTCTCGGACTCGACCGTCTATATGGCGTATTACACCATCGCCCATAAGATTTCGACAATACCGTCCGAAAAACTGACGCCGGCCGTCTTTGATTTCATCTTCCTTGGAATAGGCGATCCGACAACCATGCCGGTCGATCAGTCTACGCTGCATGAACTCCGTTCCGAGTTCCTGTACTGGTATCCGTATGATTACCGGTTCAGTGCAAAGGATCTGATCTCCAATCACCTGACCTTCCAGCTCTTCCATCACAAGGCGATCTTCCCTGACAACCTCCAGCCAAAAGGCATGGTCGTTTTCGGGATGGGCCTTTTAAACGGGATGAAGATGTCCTCCTCAAAAGGAAACGTCTTCCTCTTGGAGGATGCGGCAAACGAGTTCGGAGCAGATACGGTTCGTATGTTCCTTGTCGGCTCTGCCGAACCCTGGCAGGACTTTGACTGGAGAAATGAACTTGTTCTCTCGGTCAAGAAACAGATCGAACGGATGTGGCAGATCATTCTGGATTCCTCCGATGCATCCGGGACCACGCCGATCGATGCATGGCTCGTATCCCGTATGCAGCAGAGGATCGCAGCGGCTACCAAATGTCTGTGCGCCTTCCAGACCAGACAGGCCCTCCAGGAAGCCTATAACGGCGTTGTTTCGGATCTGGCATGGTACCGCAGACGGCTGCCGGAGGGTTCATCGGGCGGCGCAGTCCAGAAGGAGATCATGTCCGCATGGATCCGTCTGATGGCCCCGGTCATCCCGTACACTGCCGAGAAACTCTGGAGAGAGACCGGTCATCCAGGTCTTGTCTCATTTGCAGAATGGCCGGTCGCTGATGAGTCAAAGATCAACAAATCCGTGGAGATCTCCGAGTCACTTATTCAAAGAACGCTGGAAGACATCCAGTCGATCTTAAAACTTGTGCAGATCGAGGCGGTCAAAGTTACCCTCTTCATCGCTCCGCAGTGGAAGCGTCATCTCTTCTCCATCGTCGCCGGTGCCGAAGACAAGAGAAATGTGATAAAAACCGTCATGGCTGACGAGTCACTCCGTGCAAAAGGAAAAGAGGCAACTGAAGCTTCTCTCCAGACAGTAAAGCTGATCCACTCCCTGTCCCCGGAACTGGTTTCTGCTATTGCAGACGGTGTTGATGAGACCGCTATCTTCCAGGCAGCTTCCGCATTCATCGAAAAGGAATGCAGACTCGCAGTTGAGATCGTTTCAGCAGAGGGAAGCGCCCACCCGAAAGCAAAATCGGCGTTGCCGTTCAAACCGGCACTTGTTATTGATTGAGTATTCACTCAAATATTTCTTTTTTTAAAAAATATGGGTAAGGAGCCGGGCTCCTGAAAAGAGATGGATTATAGGTTCTTACTCTTCCTTCTCAGCCGCTTTCTTTGCCCGTTTGACCCGTTCCTTTGTGGTGAAACAGGTGACGAAATCAAGATACAGCCTGAATTTCTTATTTGTATCCAGAATGATAGGATCTGCCTGTTCATCCGGCATTGAAAGAACTGCAGCATCCGTTTCTGTATCGACCATTAATGTCTTGTTCTTCTCGCCCGCCCAGACCTCAAGACGTGACATGCTTCCGTAGGAGATCGTATAATGCCCGTCTTTTACTATCGGTTTGACGCCGAAAATATCCGAGAATCCGGCTTTGATCCTTTCTTCGAGGGTGCTTGTGTTTCCTCGCTTGACTTCATACTCCTGCATACCATATAGTATGGTCGGCCATTCTAAAATTAGTTGCTTTCCAGTACGGTTTTGTTTTGGATCATCTGCGGACAACCGATATCTGATCTTCGGCTCTATCCGAAGTATTATCCCTCTAAAAAGAGACTAAATTGTATGGAAAAAAGTTCACAAGCCAGTGACGGCGGCACAAGATGTGCGGTTAACGCCTTTCAGGCAGGTGATGCCCCGCTCGTCCGTGTATCGGCGGAGATCCCCTCGTCCAAAGAGACCGTCCTCGTCGCAGGATTTCCCGGATCCGGTCTTGTCGGGAGCATAGCAGTTCAATATCTTGTGGAATCCTTAGCCTTCACCCATATAGGCAATATTGTCAGCCCTCTCCTTCCAGCCGGTTCCCTTGCGACATCGGGACTTGCCCAGGCTCCTTTTCGTCTCTATGAAAAAGGGAATATGCTTGTTGTCCTCTCAGACGTGCCGATATCGGATGAAGGGTCCTGTGTGATACCCGCCAAACTGCTTGAGTGGCTTTGCGCCCGTACAGTTGTTACCGAGATCATTCTCGTCGGCGGCGTGGTCACGGGAGGCGACGGTGAACGCGTGTTTGGTGTTGCAACAACGACGGACGGTGTTGAAAAAATCAAATCACACTGTCTGATCCTTCCTGCTCTCAATATCACCGGGATCACCGGCGGGTTTTTGACGGAAGCCTGTATGCGAAAGATACCGGCCACAGGTTTTCTTGTTGAAACGAACTTTGATGTCGATCCCCGCGCCTCGGCGGCAGGTCTTTCCGTGATCAGCGGGATTTACGGACTTGGACTAGACACCGCGCCGCTTATTGCACAAGCCGACTCAATCGAACCCATGCTTCAGAAGCTGGCTGAGGACGTGAAAAAAAGTGATGTGCCGCCAACTTCATATGATGAAGATGTAATGTACGGATAATCCGAATTCTCTTCATCTTTTCTCTCATGGCTGAATTTTGAGAATGAAAGGAGGAGGTTCTCACCCCGGCATCTAAGGAAGAGTTTATCTTGATGAAAAACGAATAGGTTAAGGCGTTACAAACGTGGGCTTGTGGCTTAGCCAGGATATAGCGTCGGGCTTCTAACCCGAATGTCGGGGGTTCGAATCCCTCCAGGCCCGTATAACGCTTTTTTTGGAGATTTTGACCAACATCTTTATATCATTATAAAACTATTTATTTTTGTAAGACAGTTTACGGAGGTGAACTGCCAAAAAACGTGAAAAAGCTGCAAGGGTTGTGCTCAACTTCATAGAATATGTGAAGTGAAAGGATGTTGTTCGAATAAATCTGTTTTGTTCCCGCTGGGAATTCTTTATCACGTTAATCCGCGTACATTACTGTATCCATGTCTTTAGAGGATACGTCCCGGAATCACTTTGCATCAATCGAATCTCTGCTGGATGAGGCAGAAAGATATTGTGATCAAGGAAATACCCCTGCTGCACTTTCCTCTCTTGAGACGGCCGTATCAAAGCTTTGCAGCACAGGATCGGGCATACTGTCCGACATACCGGAAACGGATGTGGCGGCGCTTGACGGACATCTGGCGACTGTTCTGCGGCGGCTTGCAGAAAGAGCGGACCTTCTTCCGGAGAATTTTGCGACAATACTAAGTATTACCGGGATTCCTGCATCTCTTGGTGATGAGTTCGCGGACAAGTCTGCTGATCCGCTTTCGGCCGAGGAGATCGTGGAAGCCCTTAAGCTGATCTATACTGCGCCGGATGAAATGCCAAAGGATCCGGAAAATGACATCTCTCTTCTGAAAACCCTGATAGATCTCCTGAATGGACAAAAAACAGTATCAGAAGTGATATTTTCGGATAACGGAGCGTATGATATGCTTGCGGATGCCGCATCGCCGTATCTTGTCACCGGAGCAGTTTATCTCTCAGGTGACGGGGAAGACACCGGGGAGAAGATCCAAAAGATGATGGAAGGACCGATCAAGCGCCTGGTCAGGCTGCTGTTCTCCCTGCTGACCTCTGCATTCATCTCGGGCCTTCTGCTTCTAATCGTCCGGCGGATCCTTGCTGTGAGAAAGATGAGACCCGGTTTTGTAGAGAACGCAGCTTTTGCCGCCTCCGTTTTTTCGCTTACAGCAGTCAACATTCCGGTGATGCTGGAAGGATTACGGGCAGCGGCACATGAACTGAAGGAACTGAGTGCGCTGATCACAACTTCGTAACGATCGTTACGACATCATTATCCTCGACCACATGCTTCAGACCGACTTTGGCTGCGTCATGCTTGACTGAGGTCCCCCATATTTTTGCATATCTGAACTGGTCGACGAAATCACGGTGGAGCCGGTGGCAGATATCTTCGATGGTACTTCCTCTACGCATGATCATCGGCTCTTCCATGTCCGCATCTTCGCCGTAGGGCTTCATGTAGATCCTGACGAACCCAAGGTGTTCATAGATCGCATCCTGCAACTCCGGGATATGATACCCTTTATGTGCGGAGATCATGATGGGGTCGACACCATATTTCTCCCGCATATGCTCTTCGACTTCTTTGCGCTGTTCCTCACTGATCAGATCAACTTTGTTGATGGCAATGAATGCAGGAATGTAGAGCCTGTTTCCCTGCATCGCATCCACGAGATCGTCCTGGGTGACGTTGCTGCCGCGAATAAGAACGTCAGCATTCATGATTTTATTCTCGGCAAGAATGGCGCGGACCTCTTCAAGCCCAAGTTTTACGGCGCCCACCCTGTTCAGCCGGATACCCCCTCCGCCGGTCTTTTTGATCGTGATATCCGGTTTGGGTCTGTTGATCCTGATACCTGAATCGTAAAGTTCCTGCATCAGAACATCCACATGGACTGCGTTGAACACATCCCCTAAGATCACGATCAGATCGGCCGTTCGAACGACTGCGATGACTTCCTTTCCCCTGCCTTTTCCCATCGCGGCGCCGGCGATCAGTCCGGGAATATCAAGAATCTGGATTTTTGCGCCTTTGTATTCCATCAATCCGGGAACTACGGTAAGTGTGGTGAAAGCATAGGCCGCGGTTTCACTCTGCGCTCCGGTAAGCTTATTCAGGAGGGTCGATTTACCAACGGATGGAAACCCGACCAGAACGATGGTCCCGTCCCCTGATTTTTTAACCGCGAACCCTTCTCCCCCGCCTACGGACTTAATTGCCCGCATGATCATGTCGTCTTTAATTTTTGCGAGTTTCGCTTTCAGACGCCCAATGTGCTGCGAGGTTGCTTTGTTGTATTTGGTATTTTTTATTTCGTCCTCAATTGCACGAATTTCTTCTTCGAGTCCCATAGTGTCTATATTTATTGGTACTCGGATATGATGAAGATATGCAGACGTATAAGTGCAGAATCTCTCAGGATGGCGCCTCACACTTCGTCAGCTATAAATATTCATGATGTCTATCTTATTACGCACTTTTGTCTGCTGATATAGTGTAGTGGCCAATCATGCCGGCCTCTCACGCCGGCGACTGGGGTTCGAATCCCCATATCAGCACTGTTTATTTAACACCAAAAATCATTTTCCGCAATATTTTATCCTCGCAGGATCTTTCCGCGCATCTATCGATCGTCTCCCCCCAAACCTCTGCCCGAAGTCCCTCGTATTTTTATTTTTGTATGACCTACAGAATCATACGTGTCTGATGTCATCGTCATAGGGGGAGGGCCGGCCGGATCGGCGGCTGCACGGATATGTGCCAAAGCCGGCTTGTCCACGCGGATCCTTGAAGAGCATGCTTCTTTAGGGTATCCTGTCCAGTGTGCCGGTCTCCTTTCGAATAATGCCTTTGCCGAGTGCGAAGTGTCGGACCGATCCGTGTATAATACGGTCCGCGGAGCGAAAATCTGCGGCTCGGAGGGACATTCCCTCTCCTTCGATGCAAAAATGACGAAGGCCTATGTTGTTGACAGGGGGCGACTTGATCATGAGATGGGGATCTCAGCAGCAGAGGCCGGCGCGGAATTCTCTCTCAAGACCTGTGTGACCAGGATCAATCCGGGAAAAAAAATCATTCATACTGCCGGCGGGGAGGAGCTTCCGTATAACATTCTGATTGCAGCAGACGGTCCGAGAAGTGTTATTGCCCGGGGTCTTGGAATCCCGCCGTCACCCTTCATTTACTCAGGGATCCAGGCTGAAGTTCCATGGAACGGCGATCCTTCGCTCGTCGAACTTCATCCAAACGCTGCTCCTGAATTTTTTGCCTGGGTCATCCCTATGTCTGAAAAAAGAGCACGGGCAGGTCTATGCGGAACAAAGAATGTACCGGAACTTTTTACAAAATTCCTTTCACGTTTTCCCGGGAGCACCATCCACTCGGTAACGGGTACGATCCCAATCGGGATCAGACGCAAGACGTTTGGATCAGGATGCATGCTGATCGGGGATGCTGCCGGTTTTCCAAAACCGACATCAGGCGGCGGGGTATATACAGGCATCCGCTCTGCCCGGTTCGCAGCACAAACGGCGATAGAATCCTTCGAAGCGGGAGATACATCGGATGCTTTCCTTTCCAGATATGAATCACTCTGGCGTCAGGACTTCGGCAGAGAACTGGATATGGGGCTGAAAGCTCTTGAATTCCGCCGGAATCTGGATCCTCAGGACATCGATGCGCTGATCGATGCGCTGAACACCCCCGACAACCTTGATTTGATCACACGTTTCGGAGATATGGACAGACCTTCGGATCTTCTGAAACGTCTGGCGGCAAAACCATCCCTTTACGGAACATTTGGCAGACTCGGATTCAAAGGGATAGTGCGGTCATTCTTCGGGTAATGCGGATAGGAGTATTCGGGTGAATTGCCTGATGTGCTAATCACCCTCTCTCTGTAACACCAATGCTACCATCTTTATGTCCTTAAAGCATACATAATTCATTACAATGCACCTCATTGAAACCCGGGACCTCTGTTACTCATACAGCACATCCAAAGATCCGGTTCTGAGCAATATCAACTTCATTGCCGGCAGAAAACAGCGGATCGCCGTTCTTGGGCCGAACGGTGCAGGAAAAAGCACACTTTTTCGTCATTTCAACGGCATTCTCAAACCGAAATCCGGGTCAGTTCTCATTAGGGGGGAGCCCATTACCAAAGCAAACATCCATGAGGTGCGGAAGTTTGTCGGGCTCGTCTTTCAGAACCCGGATGACCAGGTCTTTTCAACAACGGTCGAACAGGATATTGCATTTGGTCCCTGCAATCTGGGATTGGACGAGGAGACCGTGGCACACCGTGTGGATTCTGTGGTTCAGATGCTCGGTCTTGAGGATCTGCGGAACAGGGCTCCCCATCACCTCTCAGGCGGCGAAAAAAAACGCGTAGCTATCGCCGGCGTTCTGGCAATGGAACCCCAGGTCCTTATTCTCGACGAACCGACAGCCGGTCTCGACCCCCAGGGTGTCAAAGAACTTTTCAGTTTCCTGAACACCCTTCCGGAGAAGTACGGGTTCACGGTTATCTACTCAACGCATCAGGTCGAGCTGGTTCCGGAGATGGCGGACTGTGTCTACGTCATGGAGAAAGGCGCGATCACCGGATACGGCACCCCTCAGGAGATATTTCTTCAGGACGCGCTGATCGAACGCGCCCATCTCGACCTTCCGGCACTTCCCAAACTCATCCGCGCGCTGCAGGCGCAGGGAGTCAGTATTGAATCAGCCTACACATATCAGGATGCTGAAGATTCCTTCATGAAAGCATTTGGGAAAGATCCGGTCCAAAGACCAAAGAAGGATCCCTCGCCTCTTTCTGAATTTGAATCCGTCTGCGGTCATCAGCACGTTCACCCCCACCCCCATCCGCACCAAAAATGACGCTCATCGATGAACTGTTTGATATTGAACATGAGGCTTACCGAAAAAGCCCGGTCCATTCCCTGGATTCACGAGTCAAACTTATTCTTTGTCTGCTGGGCCTTCTGGTAACGGTTCTCCTGCCCTATGTCAGGATCGGTGATCAGATCATTCCCTGGCCTTTAGTGTTTGCCTTTGCTGTAATATATATGCTCTTTGCCGGGCTCTATCTCCTGTCAGGGGCTTCGGTCAGATATTATATCGTCCGGCTTGTTCTGATCATGCCGTTTGGGTTATTTTTTATCCTTCTCCAGCCGTTCTTCGCAAATCCTTACTATGACGTCTACCACGTCATATTCTCTCTTCCGTTTGGCGTGAATATATACTGGGAATCGCTGATCTTCGGCCTCTCACTCTTTGCCAAATTCGTCATCTCATTATCATTCATAATTCTTCTTTCAGCCACTACAACCATGCAGAGCATGCTTGAGGCGGCTTCACGTCTTCATGTTCCCCGACTCTTCATCACAGTAATGAGTTTGACTGTTCGATACATTTTTGTCTTCGCGTTGATTTTTCAGAAGATCCAGTCCGCATTTGCCTGCAAATGTTTCCGCTGGTCCGACCACCGTCTCCCTCTGGGATACCGGCTGAACGTGATCGGAAATGCTGCCGGATCCTTGTTTCTTCGCGCAATGGATCAGGGCGAACGAACCTATGTTTCGATGTGCTGCCGCGGATATGCGGCCAACTCGGCCATGCACTTTCCAAGAAAACCTCTGGTTATTGCCGAGTGGATTTTTCTTCTGTTCGGGGCAGGATATATCGTTTTTTTCCCGGTGCTGGTATATCTCGTGTTTTAACGTGTGGATAACGTCTTGCAGAAGATTTCAAGCCCAATAACAGCACTGCCGCACGCGCATGCAATTTGACTGTCTTCATGTCCGCGCTCTTCCGTTTTTCATTCCAAACTTCCCAAATAAGGCGCTATTGAACGTATTTTGCAGAGAGTTTCCAAGCCCCTCACAAAACTATTTACAGTGACAAATCAACTAGAAAAATAGGAAGTTCCACAGGATTGAGGCGACGTGGGTTAACTTACACCGGGGAGCCGGATAGGGGGTCTGACCAGCCCCTGAATGCTGCAGTCACTGCGATAAACGAGGTGCCGGGAAGACGGAAAATCGTTTCGCCATGGAAACTTATCCATTGACAGGTAGCCAGACTATTTGCGTAATCACTCATTAAAAACCGAGGTGAAAACCACATGCAGAACAAACCTATGGCAGGCAAAAAGGACGCAGCACCTGTTAAATCAGACGCAGCCCCGAAAGCAGCCCCAGCACGCGACGCACCTTCAAAGAAAGGAAACCGCAAGTAATGCGGCCTCGTTTCTGAAGGAAAAAATAGTTGAACATACCCTTATGTGGAGCGGGCACCCCGTTTCACATAAGCTCGCCTGAATTAAGATCGTTTTCTGTCTGCTCTTTTTTGATTCTTCTGACTTCAGAGAGAATACGCTCTAGTATCTCCTTATCTGACGGGACAGATGAGTCGAGAATTTTTCTTACGTGAATGGGGATCCCGTCCATCCGGTATGCAGTACCTTCTGCATCGACTCCGATAACAGAGCCGGGAAGCTGGATCTTTGCAAAGGGCGTGGTCAAAGACACGTACGGATCAAGAACGATAGTATGTATTTTCCCCAGCCGTTCGATGCTTGTTCGCGGAAAGTGTGCGCCGATATCTGTAGAAACGACAAGACAGCAGTCAACTTCATTGCGTTCCAGGAGATCGATCCCGCTCGTTTCACCGGGATTGTAATACGCAATACCGCGTGAGTAGTCGATGGCAAACGGATATCCGGTTGTCAGTGAGAAGATATGGCAGGTTCCGTCAACATTCCAGTGACCTTTGAGTGGAGACAGGGCATATTTGGTGTGACGGCTCAGTTCATCGATGAGTTCTATACCGGCACGGACATTTTTGTATTTGCCTCTTGAATGAGTGAGACCGACACCGGTGAAGAAGATCCCAAACTGCGCATTTAGAAGGATGTCGCCAAGTCTGAGAAGCTGGCCCTTCTCGACCCCGCCGATTTCATCCGGAAGAATATCACCTTTTCCAGAAACGATTGCCCGAAGAGCGTTGAATATGGCAAAGTCGCTGCCCGGTTTTATTTTGAGAAAAACATCCGCCAGTTTTGCCGTCTCTGATTCGCGTATATCCACAACGATTATGGTCCGGTCCTCTCTCCCCTCTTTTCTGAAGTAGCCGGTCGTATAGGTAGTATAACGCGACATATGCCGCGGATGGGCTACCTGCGGATTGCACGCCCAGTAGACCACTACATCAGCTCTGTTTTTGACCTGACCAAGGGTGCATCCCGGATGACCCACCTCCTGGATCGCAAGGACCGTGGGTCCGTGGCACTCGGAAGAACAGTTGTCTATCACCCCGCCCACCTCTTCTGCAAGTTCGATCCCTACCTGCATTGCTTCGGCCGAGGTGCTGCTCCAGCCGTATAAAAGCGGCCTCTTTGCGCGGGCAAGGCAGAGAGCGGTTTTAGTTATCGCTTCATCATAATCAGTGTACCGCCAGGTATCCCCCTCACGGACAGCAGGGGACAGCAGCCGGCCGGCTGCTTTGAACTTCTCAGCAGAAAGCGTACATCCGTTTACGACTTCAGTCACCTTGCCGTTGGAAAAATGAATCTCCAGATCATCACATACGCATCCGCACATCGGACAGACAGCATGCTGGACGACGACCTCTCCGTCAGGACAGCCGGGAACTTTATCGGCAGTTGGAAGATCGAAGGGCACTCCGCCAAGCTCGGTCATAAGATCCGTAGCAGAGACAGAAGTATCTGTCGTGGATGAAACATCGACAGTTATCCCTTTAAAATCAGGCGCCCCGGTTGAATGGGTGTTTCCCGTCAGCAGCGCATTACAGTAAGGACCAAGCGGCATATAGATGATCCCTCTTGGCGTTTCAGGCGATTGGATAGCGGTAAAAACGACGGATGAGACCGGAGAAGACACGAGGACCGTCTCGCCATTTTCGATGTCAAGGTCCATCATGTCCATAGGATGCAGATAACAGACCGACGTACTCCTTGAGTAACACTCCGCCTCTTTGTGGTAGAGGGCTTTTCCTTGTTCGATCGTTCGGCCGCTGCTCATCAGCATTTTCATGACATTGTACCTCTCGTCTCTCTACTTTAAGTAGTCCCCTCTAGTTAATATATTCATTTGTGATTACCCGGATTTCGCGTTAGCCAGCATCAGTTTGATCCGGTTCTCCTGATTGATCCGTGTTGCCCCCGGATCATAATCGACAGCAACAATATTAGAATCCGGAAAATCGACTTTCAGTCTTCTCATCATGCCCTTCCCGACCACATGGTTCGGCAGACAGCCAAAAGGCTGCGTGCAGACAATGTTCGGAGTTCCCGAGTGGATCAGTTCCAGCATTTCGGCAGTGAGAAGCCAGCCCTCCCCCATTTTGTTTCCGTATCCGAGATATCCTTTGATGACGTTTTGCAAATCAGCAAACGTTCCCATCGCACGAAACGTACCTTCCTCTCTGATCACGCCGATCATGATCTTCTGACAGCTCTCGATGTATCTCTGGGCAACACCGATCGCGAATTTTTTCAGTCTGCTGCCGCCGTACAGATCCACGTCAACAGACCGGTTGTTGAATTTGAACAGCATGAAGTCAGTAATGCCCGGAACGATGACTTCCACTCCTTCGTTGAGAAGGAAATCCTCCAGATTATTGTTTCCAAGCGGAGCATACTTGATATAGATCTCCCCGACGATCCCGACCCTGATCTTCTTTTCCGTGCTGCGCGGGATCGCTGCAAAGTCGCGGGTTATTTTTTCCATATATCGTTTCATCTGCCCGCGGCTCATACCCTTTCCATGAACGAAAAGGTCCACGAGATCATCGGTCCATCGTGAGATCAGGGTGTCGGTCGCTCCCTTCTCCAGCTCATAGGGTCTGCACTGATTTCCGAGATGGACCAGGAGATCCCCATACATCATACCATAGATCATCCGGCGGCCGACCGATACAGGGATCTTAAATCCGGGATTTTCCTCCAGACCGGAAAGATTGATGGAGATCACCGGAATGTACTCGAGACCTGCTTTCTTCAGAGCTTTTCTGAGAAGATGAATATAGTTTGAGGCCCGGCATCCTCCTCCGGTCTGACTGATAAGGAGAGCCACTTTGTGGGGATCATATCTTCCGCTTTGGACCGCTTCGATCAGCTGACCAATGACAAGAAGGGCCGGATAACAGGTGTCATTGTGGACATACTTTAATCCGGTCTCCACGATTTTCCGGTCAGTTGAGGTGAGGATCTCGATCGTATATCCTTCGAGTTCGATGATCCTCTTCAAAAGATGGAACATCACCGGAAGCATCTGGGGCATGAGGATCGTGTATTCGCGCTTCATTTCCTCGGTGAAGAGGAGACGCCCGGTCTCATCATACATCAGTTCTGCCATGTTATTTCCTCTCCCGCGCTTCTACTGCCGCGATCAGACTGCGGAGCCGGATCTTGACAGCGCCGAGATTCGTGATCTCGTCGATTTTGATCTGGGTATAGAGTTTTCCGCCGGCTTCAAGTATATCTCTGGTCTCATCCGTCGTGATCGCATCGATCCCGCATCCGAATGAAACCAGCTGGATAAGTTCCATATCTGCCTGCGTGCAGACATATCTGGCGGCAGAGTAGAGTCTTGACTGATAGGTCCACTGATTCAGTACTTTTCTGGGTTGTTTTTCCACAAGATGGGAGATTGAGTCCTCGCTTATGAGCACAAATCCGTAGGAAACGGCCAGTTCATCTATTCCGTGTCCGATCTCCGGATCTATATGATAGGGCCTGCCCGCCATAACAAGGATTTTATGGCCGTTAACTCTCGCGAACCTGATATATTCCTCGCCTTTTGCACGGATCTCGTCTTTATATTTCTCATAAGCCTCATACGCAGCAAGCGCCGCCGCCCGTGTTTCACGTTCCGGGATCCCGAACTCTTTTTTGAAGTAGGCGGCGGCCCGCTTGGCAAAATCTTTGGGTCTGTGCAGACCGAAGTAAGGATCCAAAAATCTGACGTTTGCTAACTCGGAGATGTTTGCTGCGAGAAGTTCCGGGTAGTAGGCGACGACCGGGCAGTTGAAGTGGTTGTCTCCCGCTCCTTCATCGAAGTTGTAAGGCAGACAGGGGTAGAAGATCGTGTCGACACCGTCATTTATCAGGGAGATAACATGGCCGTGCATCAGTTTTGCCGGATAGCAGACCGTATCCGAAGGGATAGTGTGCTGCCCGAGCCGGTAGACGGCGCGGGATGATTCCGGCGACAGGATCACTTCAAATCCGAGTTTTGTAAAGAACGCATGCCAGAACGCAAGGTTCTCGAACATATTGAGTCCAAACGGCAGCCCGATCTTTCCGCGCGGTCCGGGAACACCGGTCAGAGAACGAAGCTTGTCATACTTCCACTTCGCCAGATTCGGCAGATCGTTTTTCTGTTTTCCAAGAGGTCTGCTGCATCTGTTTCCTGAGACGAACCTGCGTCCGTTATCGAAGGTGTTCACAGTAAGACTGCAGTGATTCGTACAAAGACCGCAGGTTATGGGGCGGGCTTTGTGAGTGAAACTTTCGAGCTGTTCCCGGGTAAGGAGGGCTGAATTTTTCAGCTCAGCATCCTTTGCAAACAGCGCTGCGCCATACGCTCCCGATATCCCGGCAATGACCGGCCGGGTGACCTCACGCTCGAGTTCCTGTTCAAAACTCCGGAGAACAGCATCGTTCTTGAACGTCCCTCCCTGAACGACGATATGTTTGCCCAGATCATCGGCGCTGGCTGCGCGGATAACTTTGTAGACGGCATTTTTCACGATAGAGATGGACAGTCCGGCCGATATCTCAGCGACCGTGGCTCCGTCACGCTGTGACTGTTTGACCGATGAATTCATGAAAACCGTGCATCGCGACCCGAGATTCACCGGATGCTGGACAAACAGACCGAGTCTGGAAAACTCCTCGATCTCGTAGCCGAGAGCGCGGGCAAACGTTTCGATAAACGAGCCGCATCCTGACGAACATGCTTCGTTGAGAAAAATACTGTCGACAGCCCCGTTTCGGATCTTGAAACACTTCATGTCCTGACCGCCGATATCAATGATGAAGTCCACGTCCGGGTTGAAGTGCCTGGCCGCACGGTAATGAGCTATCGTCTCAACAAGCCCGATGTCCATATCGAATGCGTTCCTGATGAGATCTTCGCCATATCCTGTTACAGCGCTTCCCCGTATTTTGATCCTGTCTTCTGCAAGACCATAGATCTTCTTCAGCTCTGCAAGCACGATACCGACAGGATTTCCCTGATTCGAGCCGTAGTACGAGTAGAGGATCCCGCAGTTTTCATCGATCAGAACGAGTTTGGTGGTAGTGCTCCCCGCATCCACCCCAAGCCATGCATCCCCTGAATACCGGGTTATGTCTGTCTTTGGCGGCTCATTGCTGTTGTGCCGTCTTACGAATACGTCATACTCTTCCTGCGTGGTAAACAGCGGGGGCATGGGATTTGTGTGCGTCGTGTCATCGACGCTTTCTTCGATCCTCTTCTGGATGTCGGAAAGTTCGAAGATATCGTATCCGTCAGTCGAGAGGGCTGCTCCAAGGGCTGCGAAACAGTCGCCGTTTTCCGGAAAGACGGCATGGTTCTCGTCCAGATGCAGGGTCTCGGTGAATCGTGTTCTCAGTCCTTTAAAATAATACAGCGGTCCGCCGAGGAACACGACCGTCTCGCCCAGACTTCTTCCCTGCGTGAGGCCGGCGATCGTCTGGTCGACGACCGCCTGATAGATGGATGCCGCCACATCCTCTTTTCGTCCGCCCTGATTGAGGATCGGCTGGATGTCAGTTTTTGCAAAAACACCGCAGCGCGAAGCGATCGGATAGATCTTTTCGAAATGCTGTGAGAGTTCATCGAGTTCTTCGACGGTCACGTTCAGCAGTGTTGCCATCTGATCGATGAAGGCTCCCGTTCCGCCTGCGCAGCTCCCGTTCATCCGCTCTTCAAGGCTGCCCTTAAAGAAAATAATTTTTGCATCTTCTCCGCCGAGTTCGATGACGGAATCGGTTTTTGGAAAGTAGGTTTTAACCGCCTTTGCTGTGGCAAAAACCTCCTGGATAAACGGCAGCTCTGCTGATTTAGCAACACCAAGACCCGCGGAGCCCGTGATCAGGATCCTCGCCTTTCTTTCATCCAGAACATTTGCTGCTCTCTTCAGCAGTTCACCGGTTTTTTCCCTGACTTTGGAGAAGTGACGTTCATAAGCCCGATAACGTATGGTATCTGTTTCGTCCAGCACGATGACTTTGACGGTGGTCGAGCCGATGTCGATGCCGATTTTTACTATCGAGATGTTTACAGGCTCCGTCATTTATGGAAACAGTATTGGTCCGGCTTTTCAATATATCTTGCGGGATACATCCGCAGACTCCCGCCCTGCGCGTGTGGAACGTGGGATTAATACTCTCACGGACCTAATACTAACTACTTCAGGTGAATATATGGCAGAAGAAACCGGGGCACTCCCCTCCCGCAGCGATTTTAGCGCATGGTACAACGAAGTTATCCGTCGAGCGGACATTATGGACGTCAGATATCCGGTCAAAGGACTGTATGTCTGGTATCCGTTTGGGTTTGCGCTTCGCAATCATACCTACACGCTTCTTCGCAGTTTGCTGAACAGAGATCATGAAGAGACGCTCTTCCCCCTCCTGATCCCGGAAACCGAGTTCATGAAGGAGGCGGAACACATCAAAGGATTTGAGGACGAAGTCTACTGGGTCACCCACGGCGGTCTCTCGCCTCTTGATGTGAAGCTTGCTCTGCGCCCGACCAGTGAAACGGCCATCTACCCGATGTATGCTCTCTGGGTCCGTTCCCACGCCGATCTGCCGTTAAAGCTCTATCAGGTCGTCAATACCTTCCGCTATGAAACAAAACACACCCGCCCTCTGATCCGCCTTCGGGAGATCACCTCTTTCATGGAGTCGCACACGGTCCATACCGACTGGGACGATGCGAATAAGCAGGTCGAGTATGAACTGGGTCTCGCGTCAGAGTTCTACCGTGAGCTCGGCGTTCCGATCATCATCTCCCGCCGCCCGGACTGGGACAAGTTCCCCGGAGCTGACTTTACGATGGCAATCGACGCCGTCATGCCCGACGGCCGGACTCTCCAGATCGGTACCGTTCACCATCTCGGAGACCACTTCTCCAAGACCTACAACATCACCTACGAGGACGTGAACGGCGAACAGAAACTCGCCTCGCAGACCTGCTTCGGCATCTCCGAGCGATGCATCGCCGCTATCATCGCAGTTCACGGTGACGACAAAGGCCTGGTCCTTCCGGCAACCGTTGCCCCGACCCAGGTCGTTATCATTCCGATCATCGTTGGAAAACGCGGAGAAGAGATCATGGCCGCGGTGGAAAAACTCGAGAGCGAACTGAAAGCTGCCGGTCTCCGCGTGAAAACGGATGCACGCGACATGCGCCCGGGCGCCAAGTATTATCACTGGGAACTTCACGGCGTTCCGCTCAGAGTCGAGCTCGGTCCGCGCGATCTTGACAACAGCCAGCTTGTCTGTGCGAACAGACTGGGCATCAAGACCACGATCCCCCGGGAGAATGCCGCTGAATCCGTGAAACGCCTGCTTGACGAGGCACATGATCAGATCCTTGACAAAGCCGAAGAACACCTGAGCAGTCACCTTAAGACGGTCACTACCGTTGAAGCGTGTAATGAGATGCTTGAAGAGAACATCGTCGTTGTCCACTGGTGCGGTGAGAAAGCCTGCGCTGATAAGCTCGAAGAACTCACCAACTCCTCCCTTCTCGGGACCGGGGTTCGCAGCAAATATGTCGTTGATGACGACGGCCCGTGTATCATCTGCGGAAAAGCAGGCAAAACCGCTCTCGTCGGCAGATCATACTAAACATATCATACATCAGTATCAAAAACATCCATATAAAAACAGAGGATATCATGCAAAACAACGATACATATTCCAAATCAAAAACAGAAAAACCGGGGTCCGCCATGCCGATAGATGAAATGCATGAACTTGACCGGACCCTCGGATTCAAAGAACGACGATATATCGAAGAGCTCCGCATCCTGACGAAATCGACCGCGATCGACTGTATCATCGATGACCGGTTCGAGCGGATCATCTATGTCATCCGTCAGGGTGATATGGGGATAGCGATCGGAAAAGGCGGCGACAACATTAAAAAGATGTCGCGTGTTCTCGGCAAAAGGATCGAGATGGTCGAGTTCGATGAGGACCGCGAGGTTTTCATAGCAAATATGTTCAAACCGGCTGAGGTCGCTTCCGTTTCATTCGGTGAGCGTGACGAGCCGGTCATGGTCACGGTTCCCGAACGGGGAGATTTCGGCCTTGCTATTGGAAAAGGCGGTTCAACGATCGAAAAAGCCCGTATCCTGGTCAGAAGGTTTTATGGGAAAGAGGTTGGAGATATCCTTATACCAAACAGAGGAAACGTATGACCGATGCAAAAGTGTTTGATGAGTTATGGCAGGTGATCTGTGAACGGGCAGATTCCGCCAGTACAGAGAAGTCATATGTCCGCCATCTCCTGTTCCATGAGAAGGGAATCGACAAGTCTCTCGAGAAAGTCGGCGAAGAGGCCGTTGAATTCATTCTCGCCGCAAAAAACGGTGTTTCGGAAAAAACCGTCGGAGAAGCGGCCGATCTGATCTTCCATCTGATGGTTGCCCTGAAAGCAGCTGATGTTGATTTCAGCATGGTCGAAGAAGAACTCGCGGTTCGTCGCGCCGGCATGCATCTTCACGATTAATCCGGTGAATCTGAGGGTTCTGCGCCGACTCAGACGCAACCCCTATTAACCCGAACCTCCACATAATATACATGAAACTCTTAGTCAGCCCAAGCTCAATAGACGAGGCAAAGTACTGCCTTGATGCTGACATTATTGATGTCAAGCGTCCTGCTGAAGGATCGCTTGGCGCTAATTTTCCGTGGGTCATCCGCGAGATCAAACGTATGGCCGGTTCAACTCCCGTTTCTGCGGCGATCGGCGATTACCGCCCGACTCCGGGAAACGCTTCACTTGCTGCATACGGCGCTGCATGCGCCGGAGCTGATTTTGTCAAGATCGGTCTGATGTTCAGTGATAAACAGGCCGCAAAGGAAGTCATTGAAGGGGTCGTCCGTGCTGTCAAAGAGCCGTTCCCGGAAAAGACCGTCGTCATCGCCGGTTACTCAGACTTTGAACGACTCGGCGCGATCAGTCCTTTTGACATCTCACCGCTCGCAGCAGAGTGCGGCGCTGATTTTTCCATGATCGACACCGGTATGAAAGACGGCAAAAGCACGTTCGAGTTTATGGACAGGACAGTTCTTTCTGAATTCACCGATCTGAACAGATCTCTGGGCATCGGGACTGCCCTTGCAGGATCTCTGAAGTTTGCTGACATTCCGGTTCTCAAAGAGATCGATCCGGAGATCATCGGCGTCCGCGGGATGGTCTGCGGCGGAGACAGATCGACGATGGTTCAGGAAGAACTCGTGAAAAAAGCGATTCAGATGGTTAGGTAAACAACATGTTTGGAGAAAAACTCAACATCCCTACAGCACTCACCTTCGATGATGTGCTGATTGAACCGGCAGAATCCTGGATAGAGCCAAATGATGTGGACGTTCGATCCAGATTTTCTAAAAATATTTCCCTCTCCATCCCTCTGGTGAGTGCGGCGATGGATACAGTCACCGAAGCAGAAATGGCAATAGCGATGGCACGCGCCGGAGGTATCGGCGTTCTGCATAGAAACTGTACGCCGGAAGAAGAGGTCGCCTTCGTCACCCGCGTTAAATCAGCTGACAATGTCATCGAACGTGATGTCAGATACGTGACCCCTGACACGACCATTGCTCTAGTTGCAAATCTCATGGACCGTTACTCGATCGGCGGCGTGCCGGTCGTCGGTCCGCATGGAAAACTGCTCGGTATCGTCTCACGCCGTGATGTTCGCGGTCTGGTCAATAAAATCGGAACCGAAACGGTTGAGACAATCATGACGCGTAAACCGATCACGGTGAAAGACGATGTCACAGCAGACGACGCCATCAACATGATGTACACGAAAAAGGTCGAGCGTCTTCCGGTCGTCGATGACAAAGGCAGACTGACCGGGATCATCACGATGCAGGATCTTCTGGAAAAACAGCAGTATCCGAAAGCCAACCGTGACAGGAACGGAAAACTCCGGGTAGCTGCCGCCGTCGGACCTTTCGATATGAACCGTGCACTTCAGCTCTCTGACGCTGGCGTCGATGCGATCGTTGTGGACTGTGCGCACGGACATAATATGCATGTGGTCCAGGGAGTGAAAGATATCAAAGGTTCCGTCTCCTGTGATGTAGTCGCCGGAAATATCGCGACCTCAAAGGCTGCCGGGGAACTTGCAGACTTCGTTGACGGTATCAAAGTCGGTATCGGCCCCGGCTCGATCTGCACGACACGTATCGTTGCCGGTGTCGGCGTTCCGCAAATATCTGCTATTGCAAATGTATGTGATGTCGCAGATCCCGCAGGCGTTCCGGTCATCGCTGACGGCGGTGTCAAATACAGCGGCGATGTGGCCAAGGCAATCGTTGCGGGCGCTTCGTCAGTAATGATGGGCAGCATGTTTGCCGGGACCGATGAGGCGCCTGGCAAGACGATCATCGTCAAAGGCAGAAGATACAAACAGTACCGCGGCATGGGGTCTCTTGGCGTCATGACCTCAGGGAACTCAAGCGACCGGTACTTCCAAAAGAAAGGGATCGGTTCAACAAAATATGTGCCTGAGGGCGTGGAAGGGGCAACCCCGTATGTCGGTTCTGTGACCGATGTCATCTATCAGACGATCGGGGGGCTCAAATCCGCGATGGGATACTCCGGAAGCAAGGATATCGAGAGCATGCGGAAAAACGCACGTTTCGTGAAGATCACCTCCGCAGGACTCAAGGAATCCCACCCGCATGATATTCTGATCACCGACGAAGCACCCAACTATCGTACCAATCTTTAAGATTGGTATCCCTTGTTTTTTAATAGGAGTTACGCGGTGTTCTCTCAACTAAATAGCTTACTTACTTATGGGATGTACTTCGATTTCGTGTACCGTATTTGAGTAGATACCTGAGAAAAACTAACCGCGAATAAGCCCAAATGAGCTTTGCTCATTTGAGGCGGCACGCAAGCCTTCGGCTTGCACGCCTCCGCGAATAAACGCGAATCGCATTTTCCTTGCGTTCGGGTGCTCTGCTCCGGCTGATGCGTGCAAATCGAAGATTTGCGTGCCGCCTCAAATGGGCTTTGCCCATTTGGGCTTCGCCTACGCAGAATCGCACCCTCTCTTGAAAAATGCTGAGGGAAAAACCCGCGTGCGGGTTTTTCTGTTCTTTTATTATTTCTCATACGACACAAAAAGAGAGCCAACTTGAAAGAAAAACCGGCACGCGGGTTTTTCCTTCAGCATTTTTCAAGAGAGGGTGCGATTCTGCGTAGGCGAAGCCCAAATGGGCAAAGCCCATTTGAGGCGGCACGCAAATCTTCGATTTGCACGCATCAGCCGGAGCAGAGCACCCGAACGCAAGAAAAATGCGATTCGCGGAGATTCGCGGAGATTCGCGGTTTTTTTAATCTCATACTTCCACACCCAACCATACCCTTCCTGATTTGGATTCACACCAACACCGCGTAAGTCCTATTTAATTAATAAAAAAAGAAAAAGGATATTTATCCGTTTTTTCTGACCTTATACATTTCATAGGCCATCATCAGTGCCAAAACCGCCAGAGATATGACCAAAAATCCCTGTGCGACGTTATGGATCAGCGGCATAAACGACACACTCTCTATTGCCGAATTGCCCGTTGCCTGGACGGCTAATAGCTCCGCCGTATCACTTGTTTTCATCAGATATCGTGTTCCGATCACCTGATTCATCGTCTGGGGAATAGCGATAACGAGAGAACACCCGATCGCGATAACACCGGCCATGGTTCCGTATCTCTCGGCGATACCTTTGACATCGACGGTCTTTCGCGGAGCGAACACAACGACCTGATCTTTGACCGCATAGATCTTCATCTCACGTCCCTTCTGACTCCACCGGGTATTGGAGATCTCGACCAGCCCTGCTGAAAGCATATTTTCCAGATGATATTTTACCGTTGTCAGGGGCAGACTGGTACGCTCGGCAAGAGCAGTGGCACTTTGCGGATTGCCGGTGAGTGCGTTAAGTAGATCCGCGGATGTGGGAGACGCCATCACCTTGGCAACTTTCTGTGCTTCAAGGGATCCATGTTCCAGCACAATAACGTTCTCTTCCTGCATGATAGATACACTAACAGTATGGACGCGAGGGGTAATAACCCTCTCCTAAACTGCGAAAAAAATGGTAGTTATGACTCTAACGCGGTGCGAATTACTGATTCGGCCTTGAGAAGCGCTTTTCCGACTGCTGAAGGATCTGTTCCCGCTCCCTGGGCGAGATTTTCCTTACCTCCGCCTTTTCCGCCAAGTTCAGCACAGACTTCGCCGACCAGTTTGCCGGCATGGATCCTGCCGTTTCCTGACGAGGCAACAACGCCAAGACCGTCTGCGGTCGTGATCAAAAGAGCCACGCCTCCCCGCTCGGCGATCTTTCCTGCGACCGTCACGAGTTCCTTTCTGGAGACATCGATCTGTTTGATAACGACCTCGACACCGCTAATGTCGATCCCTTCGATCCGGGAAAGCTCGAGTTCGGCGATCTTTGCCCGAAGTTTTTCGATCTCTTTACGCTGTTCTTTCCACTCGGTGAAGAACCGCTCTACAGAACCCGGGAGATTTTCCGTCTGAACAGACAGAGTGTCTGCGGACGTATTCAGCAGATTCTGGATATGCTGCATCGCATCAAGCGCTGCAAACCCTGCCGCAAACTCGATACGTTCGACACCGTCCTGGATATGTTCCAGTTTCAGGATCTTGATCGGCCCGATCTCACCGGTACACTGACAGTGTGTTCCGGCGCATGCCTGGACCTCTGCTCCCATCTGGACAACGCGGATGTCTTTTCCCGGCGGAACGCCACCCTGATACAGGGCAAATCCGAACTTCTGTTCCGCCTTCACCCTGTTTTCGATCTTCACCATTGCGGGGAGATTCTCCATCACCAGACGATTGGCGATAGTTTCGATCTGTTTCAGCTCCTCAGGCGTGATGTGGGTATAGTGCCGGACATCCAGCCGTGCGACATCGGTCGAGAGCTGCGATCCTGCCTGATGAACATGCGGGCCAAGGACCTCCTTTGCGGCGCGAAGGAGCATATGGGTCGCCGAGTGGTGACGCATAAGCGCCCACCGACGGTCTTCATCAAGGACGCCTTTCACTCTGTCGCCGCGCTTCAGGGTGTTCTCACGAACTTTATGAAGGATGACGTTTTCTGATTTGACGACCTCGTCAACACGGACCATCGTCGACTTCGTCACAAGCATGCCGGTATCGGAAGGCTGGCCTCCTCCTTCGGGATAGAACAGGGTAGCGTCCAGCACAACATAGTTGTCAAAGATATCCAGGACCGTTGCATCGAACTCCATATCGGCAGGCCGTTCATAGAAGCTCTTGCGTGTCTCCGGGATCTTGGCGATCCGGTCAGCATACTTCGCGAGCGGTGAGACCGGCTTCTCCGTCTCATTTTCTGAGTGCATGTCCGCGATCTGCGAGTCGAAGTCGTCCGGGATCTCAAACTCAGCGCCGGTCTCTTTCAGGATCTTTCCCATCAGATCGACCGGAATGCCGTGTGAATCATACAGCGTGATCAGTTCGGTGAGCGGGACCGGTTCGTTCTTTTTGACATAATTCTGGCCTACCCGCTGAACAGTTCTTGTTCCGCGTTCGATGGTCGTATCGTACTTCTCGACCTCACGGTTGATGATGTGTCTGACGATTTCCTCATCCTGTTCAAAGTTGGTAAGACCGATCGTTTTCATCTGGGAAACCACAAGATCGCCGAGATCCTCGTCGAGCTTTAAGTCCTGCATCATCCTTATGCTGCGCCGGAGAACGAGACGGGCAAGATATCCTTCACGGACATTGGACGGGACGATTAAGTCGCCGAGCATATAGGCAAGGCATCTTGTGTGATCACAGAGCGCATACACGCTTTCCATCGGAACGATGATCTCTTCGAGTTTTGCAAGCGAGATGTTCGTTGCGTCGGCCACCTGCTGTCTGAGGTCGCGGATCTTTTCGCCGCGGATATCCATGAGGCCGGCAAACTTTGCGTTCAATCCTAAAATGCGCTCGACCTCGGGATTCTCCAGACGATCCTCCATTCCTGCCGAGGTAAGAATACGCGGGATCATCTCCGGGAAAACCGCGTCGTAAGCGGTCGGTGTACCGCAGGATGCCCAGGTAAACCGTTCCAGTCCGTATCCTGTATCGACGATTCGAAGCGGCATCTCGTAGTAATCTTTGCCGTCGATACTGACAGGAGGTTTGCCTGAGTTTTTCCGGGAAAGGTTCATGAAAACGAGTGTGGCAACTTCGAGGCCACCCATTAAGACCTCGACGCTTGCTCCGGCATTTCCTCCGCCGAACCACGGGTTTTCTTTGTAGGTGAGATCGAATATGTTGCCGCCAAGAGACTCGACAAATCCGCTGCAGAGTTCAAGACAGCGGTCCTTCCAGTAGATAGGTTTCTCATCAGTGTTGAAGGCATGGTGTGCCATCATCTCAAAACAGGTGAAGTGTCTGCCCGATCGGCCCACGTTGTCAAGATCGTTCAGTCGTATGCAGGGCTGGGAGATCGTCAGCGGGTTTGCCGGCGGGGGGCATACGCCGCTCGTTACGAACGGCTGGAAGTCTGCGATGGAGGCGATGGTAAGATAGATGTCGTCACGCCATCGTGCGGCTACCGGATATCTGCTGATCCTCGTGTGGCCATGTCTCTCGAAGAAGGAGAGGTATGCCTCCCGCATTTCCGTAAGACTGTGTTTTTTGAAAATCGGATTTCCAATGAACTGATAAGGTTCACACGGTGCATCCCCGCAGATCTCCCGGTTTGGGTCGAGGGTCCAGAATGCACTGCCGCATTTTTTACAGATTTTGCGGACGAATCCGTTTTCTTTAAAGTATTCAAGCTGATATTCGTTTTCTAGCATGGGTAGATCTCCGGTAGAGATAGTATATATTTGTAGGTTCGATGCGGTTAAATGAGTTTGCGTTATGCTTTTCCATGAAAGGCCGGCGTGCGCATTCAGCAGAGAAAGAGAATAAAACTGCGGCCAATTCTACTCTTCAGTTTTCCAATAGGAGTTACGCGGTGTTTATGTGGATTCAATTCGGAAAGGGTATGGTTGGATGCTGGCACATGAGATTTTTTAACCGCGAATAAGCCCAAATGAGCTTTACTCATTTGGGCGTATTCGCGGTTCTTTTATCTCATACACCCACACTAATGCCATACACGAAATCGAAGTAGATCTCATAAGGAGTGCAGGTTTTTTCGGTTGAGAGCACACCGCGTAAGTCCTATTCCAATTAACATCCAAGTGACGCCAAATAGTCCATACTTGGTTTGACATCCTCAAGTCTGAGAACTTCAAGGATAAGCGTCGCATCTCCGATTTCCGGAAGGATTTTTGCAAAATCCACCGTCCCTGTCCCGCACGCGGCATGTTCATCGAAGACCCCCTTATTATCATGGAGATGAAAATGATCCGGTTTTTCCTTGAGAAATGCATCAAGCGTCCCGGTAAGATTTGCGTGCCCAACATCCAGAGTCAAGCCGAGTCCCGCCGCACGAAGTTCCCGGACGAGTTCCGGGCTCTGAAAAAAACAGCAGTCCATCGATCCGAGATTTTCCATGACGAACCGGACGGAGAACATTTCCTGAAGAATCCCAAGGTCCCGGATCGATGTTTGCAGCGCAGAAAACGATGCCTCCCTGTCTGCCGGATCCAGGCAGAATCCCGGATGGATCACAAGCTTCTCGGCGCCCGCCTGATCTGCGATCACGGCGGTATCTCTGATCACTTCGATGCTTGCTCTGCGGATCGGCTCAAAAGGTTCAGCGATGTTTCCGTCAGATGTCGGCGCATGGATCGTATAGCGCAGATCGAATCTCTCGAGAACGGACGCGTGGCGAAAAAGGGAATGATGTGCATCGCACTGGATCTCTACCAGATTTGTGAGCGATTCAAGCGTGTCGAGCGCAGATTCGAGCGGCAGATCCATTACGCAATTTGTGGAGATGCCTGCGTCGTTCATGGATTGCCGGCGTACAGTATCTTCATAAGGGCCGTGATGCCGGGTACGATAACTGCTCCGTTCTCGATGAGGGTTCTGCGAATACGGGTCGCTTCGCCGTTTGTGTAATCCTCACCCTCTCCGAGAAGGTACACCGGTGCAGAGACTCCGGTGAGAGCCTGGAGATTTGCCAGATTGCCGTATCCTACCGGCATGCCGGTGACCACGATCTTATCTGCTCTGGCAAGCATCGTCTTCAGTTTTTGCACAGACCCATCGCTCACGACAGCAAACGGCGGTTCAATGGCCGTCTCAAGCCCGAGTTTTACCGCCGCAAGACAGTCCGAATCGTTTGCCGCCAGCACCCCGGCCGATACGGTAAAACCGTTCAGAGTCAGGGTGTAGAGGACCTCGGTCCCGGTCCCGCCCCCGGAGATCACATGGATGTGTGTGGAGGCGGACGTCGGCAAAACGCCGTATTCCGGAATGAGATGCGGTTTTCCGGTAAGCGGATGGGTCGATACCATCATCCCGACAGAAAAACTCTCCCGGATCTTTTCCGGCGTCAGGACCTCCATGGGGGTCCCGACTGCGAGAATTTTTCCCTGCTTCATCAAAACGATCCGGTCGCAGAAGTATGATGCCAGATTCAGATCGTGAAATACGCCGATCACCGTGATTTTTGGCGTAAGATCCCGGATAAGATCCATGATCTCTATCTGATGATTGATGTCGAGATGGGAGGTGGGTTCGTCCAGAAGGAGGATCTTCGGCTGCTGGGTGAGCGTTCTTGCGATCAGAACGCGCTGCCGTTCTCCTCCGGAAACCTCGGTGATCAGCCGATCCGCGAGGTGGAACGTGTTTGTTGTTTTCATCGCTTCATTGGCTATAGCCAGATCGCCCGGCGATAACGGGGCGAGTTTTCCAATGTGCGGATATCTGCCCATAAGCACGATCTCCCGTACGGTGAACGGAAATGCCACATCGGTCTCCTGACCTACGCATCCGATCGTTTTTGCGAGAGCGCGTGAATCAAATGATTCCGCATCCAGTCCTTCGATGAAAACAGCGCCCTTATCCGGTTTTAATATCCTGGACAGGGCCCGCAGAAAAGTCGTCTTTCCGCATCCGTTCGGCCCGAGGATCCCGATGAATCCGCCCTGATCAACGGCGAGAGAGAACCTTTCGATAACATGACGGTCACCGTATTTTACCGAAATATTGTCTGCAGAAATGGCAGGCGTCATACGCGTGTCCTCCGGCGGAGCAGGTAAATGAAGAACGGAGCTCCAAGGAATGCGGTGATGATCCCGACCGGGATCTCAACGGGAAGGGTTCTCGCGAATGTGTCTGCCCAGATGAGAAGAATGGATCCTGCAAGCACGGATGCCGGAAGAAGGACCCGGTGATCCGGTCCGGTAAAGATCCGCATAATGTGGGGAATGATGAGCCCGACGAACCCGATACATCCGGAAACGGAAACTGCGATGGCAGTAATAAATGTGGAGACCACAAGAAGGATCTTTTTGGTTTTTTCCGTGTTGACCCCGAGATGGATCGCCTCCTCCTCTCCAAGAGCCATGACGTTCAGATCCCGGGAAAAGATGTAGAGAATGACTGCCGCCGCCGGAATGAGGAGAGCGAGTCCCACATCGTCCCAGTAGATGTTCCAGAACCCGCCCATCATCCAGAACATGATCTGATGAAGGCTGTTTCCTGACATGTACATGATAAAGGAAAGCATCGCGGAAAGGAACAGCGAAACCGCGATCCCTGACAACAACAGGGTCTCAACTGCCATCCGGCCGTTTCTCTGCGAGATAATATACACGGTGACCGTTGACGCGGCGGCTCCGATAAAGGCAAAGAGCGGCAGGAGTAATCCGCCGAGAAAAACGATCGCACAGGCTGCTCCAAGAGCGCCGCCGGTCGAAGTCCCGATGATATAGGGGTCTGCCATCGGGTTCCTGAAAAGTCCCTGCATCACGCATCCGGCGGCGGCAAGCCCTCCTCCCACCAGAAGTGCGCCGATCACCCGCGGAAGCCTGACTTCAAAGATCAGTTTTCGGATCATCTCCGAGTCAAAGGTGAGGATGGATAACCCCGATATCCCTATGCAGGTGGTAATGACGATGCTTATCAACAGAACGATGAGGAGCACAGGGAGGAGAAGAACGGGGTGGCGAAGCATAATTGTGTATATGTTGTTTGCGTTAAGAAAAATAAATATGTAATAATCGATCTCTGTTCAATCCCGTCTGCAGATGAAGAGCCCGCCGATGATTCCGGCAATCATCAGGAACACGCCAAATCCGGGTGAAGCCGCGCTCGATCCTGGTTCATTATACTCGCCGAAGATCTCCGGATGAAGGATCTGGGCAAGCTGCTCTAAGGAGATAACGATCCTGGGGCCTCCGCGATCGAAGGTGTCAGAATCCATAACATAAACGGCCTTGTTCTTCACTGCAGTGATACCGCTGAGCTGGGGGTCTGTCAGGAATGCTTTCTGAATGGTATTTTCACCGGTCGTTCCCATTTTTGAACCTGAGTCTACCAGAATGATCTCAGGGTCGGTCGTGAGCAGTTTTTCGAGAGTGATCGTGCCCCAGCCTTTCACATCGGCAAAGGCATTCGTGCCGCCGGCAAGCGTGATCAGTTCGTTCTGGAATGTGTTCGAACCGGAAACCCAGAAGGACTCAACACTCATCGCGTGCATGACCGTGGGTTTTTCCGTAACACCTTGAAGTTTATCGGTTATTGCCCGGATCCGGATCTGCATGTCAGATATTATAGACTCAGCCTCGGAGGTCGTACCGGTACAGGCCCCGATCATCCGGATCGCATCATACGTGCCTTCCACACTGTCTGACTGGATAACGATGACCGTGTAGCCGAGCTGGCGGAGAGAATCGATATTCTCCTGCCCGTTTTTGGGGTTGGCAAAGATGATATCCGGATCTGCCGCAACGATCTTCTCGATATTTACGGTAGCATATCCGCCGATCTTTTGTATTGCCAGGGCTTCTGTTGGATAATTACAGTATTCGGTAACGCCCGCGACCTTGTCACCGAGCCCGAGAGCAAAGATGATCTCCGTGTTTGTCGGGGCGAGTGAGACGATGGTCTGGGGCTGATTTTCTATTATGGATGCAAAGCCGGAGTCGTCGGTGATGGTCACCGGGGTCCAGCCAAGGGCAGAGCCTGAAAATACGGCAAGGGCCAGCAGGAAAATCAGAAGTATTCGTAGATGTTTCATAGTTGTATATGGTTTGTCTTACATAAGTAAATAAATTATGAGTTGGGTTCTCACGAGAGGGACTTCCGGAGTTATGTTGGCTGCCCTGAAGGGGCGGCCTCCGCTGAGGTCGTCCGCGTTTCGCGTCCAACCCGCACTCGAAAACCACCGTTTCCACTCCAAAAAACCACCCCGTCAAACCCCAAAACCATCCGGCTTCCACTCGAAAACCACCATTTCGATTCGAAAATCACCCTCCTCCGATCAAAAATACTCCTCTCCCGACCCCAAAATACCACACCTCAAAGAAAAAATACGCCGAATCCTGCCGATTTCCCCGGCGAAACATCAAGACTATATAAACTAACACACAGGCGCCTGAAAAAAACGATGACCCCCGACAGACTACCTACCTAGGTAGTGACCTAGAGCGGAAGAAAAAACTCTCATCAATCACTTTTTTTTTAGGCGCCTGGTCTATTATTATTATTATTTTATGTACAGTACAGAA